>JAHIKF010000203.1 GCA_018897875.1 Pseudomonadota bacterium
AGCACCTGCCCCGTTATCTGGCGGAATTTTGTTACCGCTTTAATCGACGCTTCTGGGAACCCCAAATGTTTAACCGGATGATCACTGCGTGTCTTAATGCTCAAACCGTTACCTTTTCGGAGCTAAGGCAATAAGCGTATTCGACAATTACATGAATCCCTACCTGGCCGGCATATTTCTCGGACTGGTGCTGCTGGCTTCCTTCCTCATCCTGGGGGCCGGTCTGGGGGCCTCGGGCGGTGTCGCCCGGCTGGGAGCGGCCCTGGAGGCGACTCTGGCCCCGCAGCACACCCAGGCAAGCGCCTACTTCGGGCCCTGGGGTCCGAACTACCTGAGCTACTACCTGGTGTTCATGTTGCTGGGCACCTTTCTGGGGGGCCTCATCTCGGCTGTAACTGCAAAACGCATCCAGCCCACCGTGGAACGGGGTCAAGCCTGCGGCGTGAAAAAACGGGTGATTTACGCCCTGGTTGGCGGCCTCCTGGTGGGCTTTGCCAGCCGACTGGCCCAGGGCTGCACCTCGGGCCAGGCCTTAACCGGCGGCGCCATGCTTTTGAGCGGCAGCCTGGTCTTCATGGGGACCCTGTTTGCCAGCGGCTACGCCGCGGCCAGATTTTTCCGGGGACAGTGGCATGATTAAGACCTTTTTCGGCGCCGGCACGTTGGATACCACCGGGGCTTTTCTGGCCGCCCTCATCATTGGGGTCCTATTCGGGGTGGCCCTGGAGCGGGCTGGCTTCGGTAGCTCCCGGAAGCTGACGGGGGTTTTCTATTTCGAGGACATGGCCGTGATCAAGGTCATGTTCAGCGCCGTCATCACCGCCATGCTGGGTCTGGCTTACTTTCAGGCCGCAGGGCTCATCAGCCCGGAAGAACTGTATTTTATGCCCACAGTTTATGGAGCCCAGATCCTGGGAGGCCTGATCTTCGGCGTGGGCTTTGTCATGGGTGGCTGGTGCCCGGGTACCGCCGCCGTGGGCTTGGCCTCCGGCAAGCTGGACGCCTTGATTTTCTTAGGCGGCGCCATGCTGGGCAGCATCGGCTTCAATGAGCTCTTCCCCGTGATCCAGCCGCTTTACACCTGGGGCAACCAGGGGGTGGTGTTCATCTACCAGACCCTGGACCTGAGCCTGGGAAGTTTCGCCCTGATTTTCACCCTGGTCGCGGTGGCCTGCTTCTGGGGCGTGGAGTTTCTGGAACTGCAGAGGGGCAAAGTGACCGCGGGGGGGCGCGACAAGTTTCTCACCTCCTTCAGTCTGGTCCTGGTGGTTCTGGCCCTGGGGCTCACGCTCTTCCCCGGCACGCCGGCGCCGTCAGCCGGCCGACCCGCAGGAGAGGCGGATCTCATCGCCCAGGTGGAAAGCGGCCGCGACCACCTGGACCCGGAAGAGTTGGCTGACCGCCTGATGCGAGGCGAGCCGAACCTCCTGGTGGTAGATATCCGGCCGGCAGGTGAATATCAGGTTTTCCATATACGGGGTGCGCTCAATATCACTTTAAGCAAGCTAGCCGAGGAACTGGCGCCTCACAAGAACAAGGGGATGATCGTTCTCTATTCCAACGGGATGACCCATCCGGCCCAGGCTCGGGATTCCCTGTATCGCCAGGGTTACGGCAACGTCTATCTCCTGACCGACGGGCTCAAGGGCTTTATGGAGCGGTGCTTAAAGCCGGTGTCGCTGCGGTCCGAGCCTCTGGCGCCGGCGGCCGCGGCCCGGGTCAGGGCCTGGCGGGCCTATTTCAATCCGGCAACGCCTGGGCCGGCCCCAGCCGCCGGCGCCGCAGCCGCTCCCCGGCCGGACCAACTCCCCCAAGCGCTCCCGGGGCTGGTGGATCCCGACTGGCTGGCCCGGCACCTGGGCCAACCCTGGCTCAAGGTCATCGACCTCAGGAGTCAGCCGGAATATAACTCCGGCCACATTCCCGGCGCGGTCTCGATGAACGTCGGAGGCTTCCGGGGTCTGGTGGACGGAGTGCCCTCCATGCTCCTGCCCCCGCCCCTCCTGGCCGGGCAGTTTTCCCTGTTGGGCCTCCACCCCACCGATCTGGTGGTGTTCGTCACCGGCGAGAAGTTCCACGACGGCACCCTGGCGGGCATGGCGGCCGAGCGCCTGGGCCACCGCCGCTATGCCGTGCTCCAGGGAGGGATGGCCAAGTGGCAGGCGGAAAAACGGCCTCTGGACACGGTCTTGCCGGCCGTGATCCCCAGCCGGTATCCGGTGAGCCCCAAGGATGAATTCACCGTGGACTATCGGCGCGTGTTAACCGCAATGCAGGGGAAAGATGCGATCATTCTCGACGTACGCCCCCAGGATTACTTCACCGGGAAAAAGTCCGATGAAGCCCGGGCCGGTCATATCCCAGGGGCGGTCAACCGGCCTTTCTCCGAAGATGTGGTGAAAACCAACACCGGGGTGGGCTTGAAGCCGATGGACGAATTGGCCCGGGCCTATGAGAAGATCATTCCTTCCAAGGAGACAGCCGTTATCGTCCACTGCCGCACCGGTCACCAGGCCAGTCAGACCTTTTTTGTGCTGAAACGGTTGCTGGGCTATAAGAACGTTTATTATTACGACGCCGGCTGGACTGAGTGGGCCGCCCGGCAAGAACTGCCTGTGGCCCCGATGGTGAACAAGTAGTTCAGGTTCACTTATGGCGAATAGTTCCCAGGGCCATCTTGAGGAACCTTTCATAGCTTATGGTTATCAGGCGTCTTATCGAATCTCTTCCTATGGATTGGTCTGGCTATTTTTACCGTATAATGCCATCAAGACCCTTAAGAGAATAACCCCACCATGTATCTCAGGGCCAGGTTCTTGGAGAATAACTTGACATGGGGGTATGGAAAGATTATCTATTACTCCATGAAATCATCGAGGAACTCCCGCAGACTGGGCATAATGATCGTAGGACTCGCCCTCCTATCGACGCTGGCGCTGGCGTGGTTCATCCCCTGCCATGCCGATGTCCATAACTGCGCCGGGGATTGCGCCCACAGCCAATGCTGCGGCGGCCACTCGATGCCTCTTTTGTCCGCGTCTAACCCCGCACCGATAGTCAAACACTGCGTCTCATCCTATCATGCCGTTGAGGAACAGCCGGCACGCAACGTCTTTGCCTCCAGCATTTTTCGTCCCCCCCGGGCCTAGCCCCTTTCATCTCTTTTAATCTGTTGTTCTCCAATTAATTTCAGTAGTCACGCGCGTGGCAACGGAGGTGTGCAGTGAACCTCAAGTGCATTGCTGTGGGGGTGGTCCTTGGTCTGGCCCCCCTTTGGTCCGGTGGAGCTATGGCCGGACTCCGGGCCTATTCTCTCCCGGAACTGGAAGAGATGGCCTTGAAGACGCATCCGGCTTTGCAAGTCGCCGGGGCGGAGATCAAGAAGAGTGAAGCGGAGTTGCGTATCGCCCGCCAGTATCCCAACCCGGAGGCGGAAGGATCGATGAGCAGCCAAAAGGGCCTGGAAAGCGGCGCCTATGCCACCGGCTATAGCCTTTCTCTGTCCCAGACCATCGAGTGGCCGGGACGCCGGGGGAAAAGGCAGGAGTCCGCCCGTTTCGGCATCGATGTGGTTAACCAGAAGTTAACCCAGGAACAGATCAACGTCCGCGCCCGGTGCCGGGAATTCTTTTACCGGGTGCTGGCCGGCGAGCACTTGCTAAAGATTGCCGCTGAGAATCTGGAGTCGGCCAAAAAACTTCTGGATATCGCCGAAAAAAGGGTCCGCCTGGGAGAAAGCCGGCCCATTGAACTCATCAAGGCCCGGGTGGAGTTTTTTTCCCTGGAACGGGAATATGACAAGGCCAAAACCGCCCTGGCAGGAGACCGGCAGGTCTTGCGGCAATTCCTGGGCGCCGCCTTGCCCGCCGATTTCGGCCTGTCCGGCGAAGGCGAAGTTATTGAGACGGTCGTACCTCTGAAGCGCTGGCGGGACGCGGCCTTTGCCTCGCATCCGTTGCTGGCGGCCCAGGAGGCCCAGGTCCGCCAGGCGGAGAGCACCCTGGGGGCGGAGCGCCAGGCCTGGGTGCCGGATGTGACGGTGAAGGTGTTCCACACCCGGGATGTGGACCTCAGGGCCACCGGCGGCGGTCTCAGCATCCCCCTTCCCTTATGGAACCGCAAGGAAGGCGAAGTAGCCAAGGCCGCAGCCGCCAAAAGCCAGGCCGACTCCGAACTGCGGCTGCTCAAACAAGACCTGGAAACCAAGCTGGCTTCCCAATACAGCCTCTATGAAACGGCCCGCCGGCAGATGGAGTCTTTCCAGACCGCTATCCTTAAAGAGGCGGCGGAATCTCTCCGGGTGGCCCAGTTCAGCTATGAGCACGGCGAAACCAGCCTGCTGGAACTCTTGGATTCACGCCGGGTTTATCGGGGAACCGAGCAGGACTACTACAAGGCCCTGTTGGATTACCGCCTGGCCCGGGTGGAACTCTGGCGATTGGCCGGTGGAGGTGTCAAGTGATGCGGCTGCGGTTGACCAAGACCCGGTGGCTGGTGATTATTCTGGCCACTCTGAGTGCGGCGGGCCTCCTGGGGTGGTGGTATGTACGCGAGCGGCACGAGCACGATCAACATGCTGGTCACGACCATGCCCTGCATGCTGACAAAAAAGAACCCGAGGCGGCGCCGCCGGCTAAAATTGAGACGGCCCCTGCTGATCACGACCATTCCAAACATACTGAAACAAAAGAACCCGAGGCGCCGGTGCCGGGCCAGGTGAAGCTGACCCCGGAGGCGGTGCAACTGGCTAAAATCGAGACGGCCCCTGTGGTTCTCGGTCCTTTGGATAATCGCGTGTCATTTAACGGGGAACTGGTCTTCAACGAAGAGCGCCTGGCTAAAATCCGCTCCCGGGTGCCGGGACGGGTGGTGCAGATCGTCGCCGACTACGGGCACATGGTGAAGCCGGGGGATGTTCTGGCGATCATCGACAGCGTTGAACTGAGTCAGGCCCAGATGGGCTCCCGGCAAGCCGCGGCTAAATTGAACGCGGCCCAAAAGGCCTATGACCGGGCCCGCCTGCTTTATGAAGGCAAGGCCATCAGCCGGGCCGAACTCCAGGAGCGCCAGGCCCGGCTGGAAGTCGAGCGGGCCGATCTGGATTATGCCCAAAACCGCCTCCGCCTTCTGGGGGCCGGCGGCGCCGCGCCCGCGTCTTTGCCGAAAGGCGCCCGGTCCGGGGCGATCTTCGCCCTGCGCTCACCCATCGCCGGCCGGGTAGTCGACCGTAAAGTCACCCCCGCCCTGGTAGTCAAGGAAGATGAAGAGCTCTTCACCGTGGCCGACACCTCGGCTCTCTGGTGCTTCGTCCAGATCCCCGAGAAGGACCTGCCTTTAGTGAACGCCGGTTCCCAAGCGACCATAACCGTCAGCTCCTTGTCCCGGGAGGAATTTCCGGGCCGGGTGGATTACCTGGCCGACATGGTGGACAAGGCCACTCGCACCGTCCGGGCCCGGGTTCGGGTGGATAATCAAAACAACCGCCTCAAAGCCGGCATGTTCGCCAATATCGCGGTTCGGGTGGACCAGCGCACTGTTTTGAGCGTTCCAGAAACCGCAGTTTTGGCCGCCAACGGCGAGCTCTTTGTCTGCGTGGAAATGGCCCCTGGCATCTACCAGAAACATCTTATCAAGACCGGCGTAAAAGGTGGGGGCCGGGTGGAGGTTCTGGAAGGTCTGGCGGAGAATGAGCCGGTGGTGGTGCAGGGAGGCTTCACCCTGAAATCCGAACTGGAAAAGGGCGCCTTCCAGGGCTGCGGCAGTGGGCATGCCCATTAAACCGGGCGGCAAGGAGACTGAAGATGATTGAGCGGATTATTCAGAGCTGCCTGCGGCATCGGTTCCTGGTTCTTATCGCCCTGGCGGGACTGGTTTCCTATGGGGTTTATGCGTCCTTTAAGCTCCAGGTGGACGCCTTCCCGGACGTCACCAACGTCCAGGTGCAGGTCTATACCACCTGGCCCGGCATGTCTCCCGAAGAAGTGGAACAGCAGGTCACCTTTCCCATCGAGGTGCAGATGGCGGGTCTGCCCGACATGGTGGAACTCCGCTCCGTCTCCCGCTTCGGGCTGTCCCTGATCACCGTGGTCTTCGCCGACCAGGTGGACCTGTATTTTGCCCGGCAACTGGTGTTGGAGCGCCTCATCGCCGCCAAGGAGAAATTGCCCAAGGGCTCGGACCCGGTTCTGGGGCCCATTGCCACGGGCCTGAGCGAAATCTACCAATACACCCTGGAAGAGGAGAACGCGCCGCCGCTGGCCGCAACCGGCCCGGAGACCGCCCGGCTCATGCGCCTGCGCACCATCCAGGACGCCATTGTCCGGCCTTTTTTGAAAACCGTGCCCGGCGTCACCGACATCAACTCCTTCGGCGGCTTTGTCAAGCAATACCAGGTGCAGGTGGACCCTGACCGGCTGCGGAAATTTGATCTCAGCCTCAAACACGTCTTCGGCGCTCTGGCTGCCAGCAATGCCAACGCCGGCGGAAACGTCCTGGAGAAAGGGAGCGAGCAGGCCCTGGTGCGAGGCCTGGGTTTGATGCAGTCCATCCAGGACATCGAAACGGTGGTGCTGAAAGCAGTAAACGGCACCCCGGTCCTGGTCAAGGACGTGGCCACGGTGAGTGAAGGACCGGCCAGCCGTTGGGGAGCGGTCTTAAAGAACGGCAAACGGGAAGCCGTGGCCGGCATCGTCTTGATGATCCGGGGCGGCAGCGGCCGGGAGGTGGTGACTGCGGTCAAGGAAAAGGTCGCCCAATTGAACGCCGGCGGCATCCTCCCCAAGGGGGTGACGCTCAAGGCCTTCTATGACCGCACCGGCCTGGTCCGGGACTGCATCAACACCGTTAGCCGGGCCATCGCCGAGGGCGTCCTCCTGGTGATCCTGGTGGTTTACCTGTTTCTGCGCAGTTTCCGCGGGGCGCTGGTCATCGCCGTAACTCTGCCTTTGGTGGCCCTGGCCACCTTCATCACTATGCGGCAGGTGGGTCTGTCGGCCAACCTCATGTCCTTGGGGGGGCTGGCCATTTCCATCGGCATGATCGTGGACAGCGCCATCATCCAGGTGGAAAACGTTATGCATCACTTAGGGGAGATGAAGCCTGGGCAGAATTTCCGCCGAACGGTGCTCAACGCCGTCCTGGAGGTGCGGAAACCCAGCCTCTTCGGAGAACTGATCATCGCCTTGACCTTTCTCCCCATCATGACCCTGCAAGGCATGGAGGGGAAAATGTTCGCGCCACTGGCCTTCACCGTGGTCATTGCGCTGTTGGCCTCCCTGGTTCTTTCCATCGTCGCGATCCCATCCCTGTGCTCTTATGTGCTCAAACCGGCGCCGGAGCGCGTCAGCGTCCTGGTGCGGGCGGCCCAGCGGGTTTACCGTCCGGTTCTGGCCCTGGCCCTGGAAAACCGTAAGATCGTGCTCCTGGGAACCGGGGGCTTTCTGGCGCTGTCTTTGGCCGCCGTGCCCTTTCTGGGCACCGAGTTCATCCCCCGCCTGGATGAAGGCTATATCACCAACATAACGATCCGTTTGCCGTCGGTCTCCCTGTCGCAGTCGGTGGAGATGGAGCGCCAGATGCAGCAGGCCCTCTTGAAATTTCCCGAAGTGGAGTCCGTGGTCTCCAAGATCGGCGCCGCCGAGATCGCCACCGAATCTCACGGGGTGGAATCCAGTGAGCCCATCGTGGTCCTCAAGCCCCGGAGTCAGTGGCGCACCGCCCGCACCATCGAGGAGTTGATCGCCAAGATGCGGGTGGAACTGGAGAAGATTCCCGGCGTCGCCTATAACTTCTCCCAGCCCATCGCCCACCGGGTGGACCACCTGGTTTCCGGGGTCAAATCCCAGGTGGGGGTGAAGATCTTCGGGGATGATATGAACCTGCTCCGGGCCAAGGCCGAAGAGGCGGCCGCCCTCCTTCGGACGGTGCCCGGGGTCACCGACCTCCGGGCCGAGCAGGTGGCCGGCATGCCGAATCTCAACCTCAAGATCGACCGGGCCAGGCTGTCCCGCTACGGCCTCACCGTGGCCGACGTGCAGGAGGTCATTGAAACCGCAGTGGGCGGCAAGGCGGCCACGGAGATCATCGAGGGCCAGATGCGCGTTGAGGTGGTGGTGCGCTTCCCGGAAGAGCGGCGCAACAGCGCTGAGGCCATCGGCAACATCCTGGTGACGACTCCCGGGGGAGGATCCGTGCCCCTGGCGGAGTTGGCCGATTTCATCGAGACCGAAGGCCCGGTGCAAGTCAGCCGGGACAATGCCCGCCGCCGCATTGTGGTGGAATTCAACATCAAGGGCCGGGATACCGGCAGCGTGGTGGCTGACGGCCAGCGGTTGCTGTCGTCCCGCCTGGCCCTGCCGCCGGGCTATTACGCCACCTGGGGCGGTACCTTCGAAAACCAGGAACGGGCCATGCAGCGCCTCCTGCTCATCGTGCCCGTCACCCTGGCCCTGGTTTATTTCCTGCTCTTCCTGACCTTCGGCTCGCTCCGCTACGCCAGCCTGATCATGCTCAATCTGCCCCTGGCCTTGATAGGCGGCATTCTGGGACTCTTCTTCACCGGCCTGTATCTGAGCGTCCCCGCTGCGGTGGGGTTTATCGCCCTCTTCGGAGTGGCGGTGCTCAACGGCGTGGTGCTGGTCTCCCAGATCAATCAACTCCGGGAAGGCGGCCTCTCCACGGATGAATCCGTACGCCAGGGTTGCGAGAGGCGCCTCAGGCCCGTACTCATGACCGCCCTGGTGGCCATCCTCGGTCTCACCCCGCTTCTATTTGCCAGCGGGCCGGGCTCGGAAGTGCAGCGGCCCCTGGCGGTGGTAGTGGTCGGTGGTCTGTTTACCGCCACCCTGCTCACCCTGGTGGTCCTCCCGGTGCTCTACCGATGGTTCGCCGAGCCGGAGGTGGAATCATGAAGGAAAAATCCGGAGTAGAACCTGTGAAGCATAAAAAACACCGACATTTTGCCGGAAAGGGAGAAATGCCATGAAGAACATAATGCACTGGGCTCTATTGCTTGCTTTCGTTTTCCTGGCGGCCAACTGCGGCGCAGCCCGGGAACAGATTCGGACTCAATCCTTAACCGAGCGTGAGGGGGTCTTTCAGGAGGTGACCACCGTCGATGAGCCTCCTCCCGGGTTTGCCGACGTGGTCGTCAGGGCTTCCCTAAAAACCCATTTGTCCGGAGAAGGCGCCTTGTTGGAGTGTAAAAACTCTCCCCATGGCGGGCCTTTCTACCATTTTACCCTGAATATTGACGGTCAGGCGGTCACCTGGAAAGTCCCCGGCCTACGGGAAAACCTCCCGGTGGTGAAAGACCGGCATTCCCAAGATGAGGGCGACGGTATGAAATATGGCCTGGAGAAGCGAATCCGGCTGCGGGCCGGAACGCATCGGATATTTTTTGACGTTCCCGAAGAGAATTATGCCAAAACGGTGACCGTCAACTTGCAGGATGGCAAATCCTCTACCTTGGAATTCCAACCCACTTATCCAAGATATAAATGGGGCCACCCGGCTTTCCGACTGGGTTTTCTGGGGTTTAACGCCTTGTTCAATAACACCTCAAGCAATTAAGTTAGCCTTCATTGCCCCAGGGAGTTCGGCTGCAGTGTCGTGGGGGGCGGTATCCTGGGGACGGCCAGGGAATTTAAGCTAGCGTCAGTTCCTGCCGGTCCCCTAATCAGTATTTTAATGATTGCCAAGAGTGGGGTGCCGAATCCAAGGCAGGATCACCCCTGGCGGGGCGCTTTGTGCCCCTGGGGCGCCCTCCGCCATGTAATACCGTTTTCTGTTTTCAGTTTTCTGTTTTCTGTTAAAAAGATTTTTCATATCAATAAGTTAGCAATATAGTTTGTTGTATTTGAATGAGAACTTGGTATAAGGCGGCGCCCGGAGCCGACTCCGAACCGCCCTGGCCGTAAGCTCCGAGACGTTGTCGGACCGAATATAGTTCGGCGGGCGCCTTGATACAAATAGCAGTGTCGCCCGATCGAGTCGTACTGGGGCCGCAATTCTAGCCCTGAGACCTTAAAAAAACGTTTTTGTGGGCCACGCCTGGAGAATTATGGCGAGGACTGGTAGGGGATGGGATCGGGGAGGCCCGCGGCTGCGAAGCCCTTGCGGCGCAGGCGGCAGGAGGAGCACCGGCCGCAGGCCCGGATCTCATCATGGTAGCACGACCAGGTGAGTTCGAAGGGCGCGCCCAGCTTAAGCCCCAGGCGCACGATGCCCTCTTTGTCCAGGTGGATCAGGGGGGTGTGGATGGCAAGGTGCGTTTCGGGCCGGGTGCCCAGCTCGATGAGGCGGTTGAAGGCCTCAAAATACGCCGGCCGGCAATCGGGGTAACCGGGGTTGTCCAGCACGTTGGCGCCGATGAATACGGCCTCGGCCCCCAAAACTTCGGCCCAGGCCACCGCCGCGGCCAAAAGATTGGTGTTGCGGAAAGGGACATAGGTGGAGGGGATGCCCGGCGGTTCCACTTCGCTGGTGGGCACGGCCCGGTCGAAATCCGTCAGGCTGGAGCCGCCGATCTCACCCAGGTAGTTGAGATCCACCTCCAGAGTATAGGCCACCTGGTAGAATGCCGCCTGGGCCCGGAAGGCCGTGAGCTCCCGCATGAGGGTGCGCTGGGCGTAATTGGCATGAAACAGGGCCAGGTCATAATCCAGGCGGGCCACCGCCACGGCCACGCAACTGTCCAACCCGCCGCTGGCCAGGACTACCGCCAGGGGCTTGGTGCGGGTTCTGGGTGGAGTGTGAACCAACATTTTAACGTCCTATTTTTAAAGGGGTTTTAACTTTCTGTGAAGATACTCACCATCACAACATTAATGATCTTTTTCCAAAACCCAAAACCTAAAACCTAAAACCTTGCTCAAACTCCCCGGACCTCCGGTCCCCAGATGTATTTGTGGAGCTGTGGGTTCAGCCGCAGGGGCAGTCGGGTGGCCAAAATCCAGGCGGCGGCCTCTTGCAGTGCGACCTGCCCGAATACCGGCGAAATCAGCACCGGCAGTCGCTCGGCCAAGCGAAAAGACTTGATGACTTCCAGGGCCCAGGTGAAATCGAGCTGGTCGGCCACCACGAACTTGACCTCATCCCGGGAGGTCAGGAGATCCATATTGGCCCAGACGTGGTGATCGGCCATGTCG
>JAHIKF010000204.1 GCA_018897875.1 Pseudomonadota bacterium
CAAAATACCACTTGTCTGAACCGGCTGTCAAATAGATTATAATCACAATGTTAGATATTGCAAAAAGCTACCTTAAACTGGGACATTCCGAAATTTTAACTAAGGTGACCCGCACTCCGCCGGGCTGCCCCGGAGTTTTTCCAGGGCGTGGGGCAATGCCTCCGCCACCGCCGCCAGGTTTTCCCGGGCCCCCTTGGGGCTGCCGGGGAGGTTGATGATCAGGGTGCGGCCCCGGATTACCGCCACCCCCCGGGAGAGCATAGCGTGGGGGGTTATGGCCAGGCCCGCGGCCCGCATGGCCTCGGGTATCCCCGGCACCAGGCGCTGGGCTACGGCCAGCGTGGCCTCCGGGGTGGTGTCCCGGGGGCTCAGGCCCGTCCCCCCGGTGGTCAGGATCAGGTCCAGGCCATCGTCGTCGCTCCAGGCCGTGAGTTGAGCCGCAATGGCCTCGGGCTCATCGGGCACGATCTTTGCTGCGGAAACTTCAAAGCATCGGGGGTCGAGCAGGCGGCCCAATTCAGGCCCGGCGGTGTCGGCCCGCTCCCCGGCGTGGCCCTTGTCACTTACCGTCAGTATGCCCACCCGGAACATAAACCACCTCGATGGTATCGCCCGGTTTCACCAGGCCGTCTTTGAGCACCCGGGCAAAAATGCCTTCTTTGGGCATGACGCAGTCCCCCACCAGTTCCCGGATGGCGCAGCCCTTGTGGCAGGTCTTGCCGATCTGGGTGACTTCCAACTCCACCGCTTCGCCCACCCTGAGTCGGGTCCCCACCGGCAGGCTCATGACCTCCATTCCCTCCACAGTGAGATTCTCGGCAAAATCGCCGGGCTTGACCTTAGCCCCCGCGGCCACCATCTTGTCGATGGACTCCCGGGCCAGGAGGCTCACCTGGCGGATGCCGCCTTCGGCGTGGGCGTCGCCGGCCAGGCCGTGGTCAACCAAAAGCTGCGCCTGGTCCACGTTGTGCTTGACCACGCCCTTGCGGTCGGACACGGAGACCGCGTGGATGCGGCCGCTCCAGCCCGGAGCGGGAAGCGTTGGTGGTTTCTTATCTAAAGTCATTATGGTTCCGCGGAGGGACCTCTTATGCCAGGTTGCTCTCGATTTTCAGGTCTGGAGAATGGTTTCTCAAGAAAATCCTTAGGGCACGTCTCCCGCGCCATTCTTGGTGCGTAAGACGCACCCTACGAGGGGAATTACCTCTTTGAGCGCAGATTGGTATTACCCCCGCCTAACCTTCATGACCACCTGCGAAAGCACACGTCTGCACAGGCTGGAAGCCTGTGCCACCAACCCCTGGCCCCTGATCCCTGACCCCTGCTTTACTCCTTCTCTTGGGCGGCCCGGGCCTCGGCGACGATTTTTTCCGCCTGGTGGGCCGGGACCTCGTCGTAGTGGTCGAATTCCATTGCGTAGGTGCCCCGGCCCCCGGTCTTGGAGATCAAATCCGGGGCATAGAGCAGCACCTCGGTCATGGGCACGTGCGCGGTGATCACCTGCAGCCGGCCTTCGGCTTCCACTCCCAGGACCCGGCCCCGGCGTCCGTTGAGGTCGCCGATGATATCACCCATGTTTTCTTCCGGCACCGTCACGACCATCTTCATAACGGGTTCCAGCAGGGTGGGGTTGGCCTGCTCCATGCCCTTCTTGAAGCCCATGGACCCGGCGATTTTAAACGCCATGTCGGATGAGTCCACGTCGTGGAAGGAGCCGTCATACAGGGACACCCGGAAATCCACCACCGGGAAGCCGGCCAGAATGCCGGTATTTTTGGCCTCGGCGATGCCTTTTTCCACCGAGGGGATGTACTGTCTGGGGATGGAGCCGCCCACGATCTTGTCGACAAACTCAAAGCCGCTGCCCTTGGGTAAGGGCTCCAACTCCAGCCAGGTGTCGCCGTATTGACCCCGGCCGCCGGACTGGCGTTTATATTTGCCCTGCACCTTGACGGTGCTCTTGATGGTCTCCCGGTACGGCACCTTGGGGGGCTTCAGGTTGACTTCCACCCCGAACTTGCGCTTGAGCTTTTCGGCGGTGGCCTCGATATGGACCGAGCCTACGCCGGACAGCAGGATTTCCTTAGTATCGGCGTTGCGGGTCAGGCTCAGGGAAGGGTCTTCTTCGATGAGCTTGGAGAACGAAGAGAAGACCTTGTCCTCTTCCCCCTGTTTCTTGGGCTCCAGCGCAAAGGTGACCATGGGCCGGGAGGACGGGATGGCCGACAGCAGAAGGGGCTTGCCCTCCGCCGTCAGGGTATCGCCGGTGACGGTCTCCTTGAGTTTGGCCACTGCGCCGAAGGCCCCGGGGCCCAGGCTGGGCACCGCCTTCTGGCCCTTGCCCTCCAGCATAAAGAGCTGGCCGAAACGTTCCGGCACTGCCCGGGTGGCGTTGAGGACGATGGAGTCGGCGGCCATGGCGCCGGAGTAAATGCGAAAGATGGACAGGCGGCCGGCATAGGGGTCGGCCACGGTCTTGAAGACCTGCGCCGCCAGGGGGCCCTCCGGGTCCGCCGCAAAAGCCACCTCTGCCTCCGTGCTGGGATGCTTCCCCACGATCTGGCCCCGGTCTTCCGGGGCGGGGAGATATAAATTGATGGCGTCCAGCAGGAGCGCGGCGCTGGCACTGTTTTGGCTCGCCCCGCACAAAACCGGCACGAAGTTGCCCTTCAGGGTACCGATCCGGAGTCCCTGGTAGATCTCCTCCGGCGTGAGTTCACCTTCCTCCAGAAATTTCTCGATCAGGGCGTCGTCGCTCTCGGCGGCAAAATTGAGCAGATCGCCGCGCAGCGCCTCCACCTCATCCTTCAGGTCCTCGGGAATGGGGACCGCTTCCAGCTTGCCGCCCCCAGCCGCGGCCACATAGGCCTTCTGGCCGATCAGATCCACCACCCCTTTGAAACCGGCTTCCCGGCCGATGGGGAGCAGGATCGGCACCGCCTGGACCTCCAACACTTCCCGGACTTCCTTGAGCGCCTGGTGAAAATCGGCCCGCTCCCGGTCCATTTTATTGATAAAGACCAGGCGGGGCAGATTGTACCGGTTGGCCGTGTGCCAGACCTTTTCGGTGCCCACCTTGACGCCGTCCACCGCGTCCACTACCACCACGGCGCCGTCGGCCACATGGAGGGCGGCCCGGGTATCCGCCAGGAAGTTGTCATCCCCGGGGGTGTCGGCCAGATAGACTGTGTACTTTTTCCACTGATAGTGATGAAAGGCGCTGGAGATGGTGATCTTGCGTTTAATTTCCTCGGGCTCGTAATCCAAGACGGAACTGCCGTCGTCGACTTTTCCCAGCCGGGAGGTAGCCCCCGCCCCAAAGAGGAGGGCCTCGGCCAAAGAGGTCTTGCCGCAGCCCCCATGGCCGATCAGTGCTAAGTTGCGAATCTGTGTGGTTTTGCCGGACATCAAGCTCTCCCTTCCTTCATGGTTGCCTCCCCGGTTCCCGATGCGCTGCCGGTCCGGGGCACCCTTTTAAAATTAACAGGTTTGTGCATAAATCTCAACCGCTTTTCCGCGCCCTTTCCGGCCTCATTGCCGTCAAAGGGCAGAATGCAAGGAAAACATGCCCCCTGGCGCATAAATAGCCCCAAGAAATTGACAGGAGAATATCCGCTTGATATATTATCTTGTTGTCGGGACGTGGCGCAGACTGGTAGCGCACCTGAATGGGGTTCAGGGGGTCGGAGGTTCAAATCCTCTCGTCCCGACCATAAATTGATAATATTTTAGGCAAGTTATAGGGATTACCCCTGAACTTGCCTTTGTTTCTTTTGGGTAACGTGCCCATTAAATGCACAATTTTTTTTTTGAAGCAGGACAAGCGGGGATTGTTTCGGGGCTCATCCTTGCCTCCCATTCAATCGCCCTTCCTGGGGATTCTCATGCGGTCATATATGCCATAAAAAAGGCAGGGCCGTGGCTGACCCTGTTTGATCAACCTTCATGGCCAAGGGTTTAGTCACCCCCGTGGATGAAAATGTGCCAGCAGTAGCCAAACGCTCCGAACCCGTAGGGTGCGTCTTACGCACCAAAAGATGGCGCGTGAGACGCGCCCTACGTTGGGCTGCGTTTGGGGTATTCGTCTGTTGATCTGCCATCATGGGCTGTTGCATGACTTTTTCAAGGCCGATGGTGAAGGTTACCTGACCCTTTCTCAACCTCCTCCACCCCGCCAGGGCCGTAGGGCGGGAAAGCAAAGCGCATCCCCCCTTTTGCATCATTCCATCTCTAGAC
>JAHIKF010000205.1 GCA_018897875.1 Pseudomonadota bacterium
AAAAAGCGAGGTTCCCCCAAACCCCCTCCTGGAAAAATAGAAGGTCAGCAGGCTTTTCTCCGCAGCAGCTTTCTCTTTGCCCTTGTCTCTCCTATCAGATCAGGTTGCGCTCCGAGAAGAAGGGGCGCACCCGCGTGGGCGCCCAACCTGAGGGCGGACACATGGGTCCGCCCCTACAGAAGATAAATTACCTGTACGATCGCAGTTTGGTATTATACCAAGTTCTCATTCAAGGGCAACAAACTCGCTCGCTAACCTATTTATATTAACAATCTTTTTAACAGAAAACAGAAAACGGTATTAGTCATTCACCCCGCAACCGATAACCGACGCCCGGTTCGGTGATCAGGTAGTGAGGCCGGGTGGGGTTGTCTTCCAGTTTGCGCCGCAGGTTGAGAATAAAGATGCGCAGGTAAGGATGCTGCTCAACGGAGGATGGCCCCCAGACCTCTTTGAGCAACTGGCGGTGGGTGACCACCTTGCCCTGGTGCCGGATGAGCACTGACAGAAGTTTGTATTCGATGGGGGTAAGGTGGATTTCCTCTTCTTCCCGGAATACCTGGCGGCGGTCAAAATCCACCCGCAGTTTCTCCAGGGTGAAGATATCGGCGGTTTTGTCTTCCTCCCCGGCGCCGGTGCGGCGCAGCGCCGCGCGGATCCGGGCCAGCAATTCTCCCACCCCGAAAGGTTTGGTCAGATAATCGTCGGCGCCGGCGTCCAGATTAACCACCTTGTCCCGCTCCTGGCCCCGGGCCGACAGAATAATGATGGGGATATGCGACCACTCCCGCAGGCGGCGGATGACCTCGATACCTTCCATGTCCGGCAGTCCCAGGTCCAGCAGGATAATATCCGGAACCTGGGAGGCCGCCAGCGACAGACCCTCCTGCCCGGTTCCGGCCTCCAGCAACTCATAGCCCTGGGTAGGCAGCGAGGCCCTTAAGAACCGGCGGATGCGGGGATCATCTTCAATTAACAGGACGCGCGGATTCATCCAGATGGCCTTTCTGCATCTCGGGCAGCGTTTTGTCCAGTAAAGGCGCCCCTTCCTCCAGGGGCAGGGTAAACCTGAAGGTGGCGCCGCCGCCGGGCCGGTTGGCAGCCCAGATGTGCCCCTTATGGGCCTCAATAATGCTGCGGCAGATAGTTAAACCCAACCCCACCCCCCGGGCGCTGCCCGAAGAGGCCTGGTAGAATTTCTCAAACACGAGTTCCTCATCTCCAGGGACCAGGCCCGGGCCCCGGTCCGCCACTTCCAACAGGAGTTCCTGATGGGTGAGCCACCCCGAAATTTCCACCGGCGTCTGCTCCGGGGTATATTTGATGGCATTTTCCAGCAGGTTGATAAAGACCCGCTCCATGAGAAGAGCGTCGATGCGCACCATGGGGAGGTCGGCGGGCAGATGAATGACCACCGGGTGGTTCTGCAGTTGGGCCTCCAACTGCGCCAGGGCGCATCCCACCACTTCTTCCAGGACGTGCCACTCGAAATTGAGCTTGGTCTGGCCGGATTGCAGCCGGCTCATCTCCAGGAGATTGTGCACCAGGCGGTCCAGGCGGTTGGCTTCGTCATAAATCGTTTGGGTCAGCTCAGCTTTGGTCGTGGAGTCCAGGCTGGTTTCCCCCTCCAGCAAACTGCTGGCCGAACCGGCGATGACGGTCAGCGGGGTCCTGAGATCATGGGACACGGAACTGAGCAGGGCGTTGCGTAACCGCTCAGCTTCAATCTGAACCTGGGTCTGGTGGGTCTGCTGATGCAGATGCTCCCGCTCAATGGCCAGGGCCACCTGAGACCCCAGGGCCTCCAAGAAGCGCAGCGATTTCAGGGCAATCATCTTATTGGGTCGGGTGGGCTCCAGCCTTAAAACGCCGATCAGCTCTTGGGAGGCGCGTAGCGGCAGGTAAAAACCCCTGGCCTTGGGAAGCGTCTTGGTCCCCAAACCCGCGAAGTGTCCGTACCGGTAAACCCAATTGGCCACCAGCATCTCACTGCCGTAATCGTCGGGAAAAGCCTCGCCGGCGCTGAGGTGCAACTTTCCGGCCCCATCAGGCATGAGAATGGTCACCTGACTGTCAAAGGTTCTGGAGATCTGCTCAATGGCCTCGGCCAACAGATCAGTCAAGCTCAGTTTGGTGGTGAGGTTGCGGCTCATATCGTAGAGGGCTGTGGTTTGGCGCTCCTGTTGGCTGGCCGCCCTGGCCTGGTAGCGGATGCGCGAGGTGAGCCTGCTGATCAGGATGCTCACGATGAGCATCACCGCCAGAGTTATGGCATATTCCGAATTGGCCAAGGAAAACGAGTAGTAGTCGGGTACAAAACAGTAGGCGAAGACGGCCACGCCAAAAAGGGAGGCAAAGATCGACGGGCCCTGGTCCAGCACCGCGGCAATGATCACCACGGTGAGCAAAAAGATCATCACCAGGTTGGTGAGAGCCAGGTAAGGAAATAAGGCGACGGCCAGACCGGTGCACAGCCCCACTGCGGCGGCGGCCAAACCGTAGTCCCGCACCAGGCGCCACACGTCCCGCCGGGGAGCGCTCCGGGGCCGGGGTTCCTGGTCGCCAGCCGCAATCAGATAGAAGTCGAGATCGCCGGCGCGCCGGCGCAGTTGGTCGGCAAGGGTGATGGAGAGCAGCCGGCGCCAACCCGGCTGGCGAATTTGTGCCAGGACGATTTTAGAAACGCCGTGTTCCCGGGCAAAATCAAGGATGGTGTCCCGGAGGCTGAAACCGGAGAGCATGACAGTCTGACCGCCCAACTGGGCCGCCAGCCGTAAGGTTTTGGCGATCCGCTCCTGGTCTTCGAACGTGGGGTGATCGTCAGGGGTTTCCACGTAAACCGCGAACCACTCGACCCGAGCGGCTTCGGCCAGGCGGGACGCGGACCGCACCAGTTGCCCGGCGGCAGGACTGGAATCGAGGCAAACGAGCAAGCGGCCGCCGGCAGCCCGGGGCTGCGCATCCGGCCGGGGCGACGGCCGTCTTGCGGCATCGGCAGACGGCTGGTTATCCATCGGTTGGCGATAGCCTCCAGTCTTTCCCGGCTGCGTCTGACCCTGGAATATTCGGGCTTGATGGTCTATTGCGACGCTTCATAATGAATATGGTAGGTATATCGGGGTTTATTCTCCCCCCCCTTTTCTAAAGGGGGGTAAGGGGGGATTAGATAAGCGCTTAATAATCCCCCTAAGTCCCCCTTTAAAAAAGGGGGACTTAAAACACCCGTCATTTAAGATCCAGCTTGTTTTATACCATACAATTTATGAATCGCGACACTAGCGGCGGCCCCGGGATCGAGCCGTTATTTGGAAGCATAACCGGTTCTTAGCCATGGGTCAAGCGGGGCCGGCGCGGCCGGCGCCAGCCGAATGCTAAGGTGCGTAAAACGCACCCTACGTGAGGATTGTTGGGGGCGTCTGACGCACCAATAATTTTCTGGGCCAAACGCGGTAGGGGCGGTTCGCGTGAACCGCCCCTGCCATTTGAGATTATAGTCGGGAAGCGCCGCGGCGCCTCGTCAATAAGCGATCAACCGTAGGGCGGGAAAGTGAAACGCATCCCGCCTTTAGCAATAGGGTTACATTAAAATCGTGCCGCAAAAGATACGCGGCGCCTCATCAATAAGCGATCAGCAGATAGACCATGGCAATGGTGACCGTGATCATCATGGGCCACCAGCAGGCCTTCATGTAAGCTATGAAGGAGATGTGGTAGCCCGCCTTTTCCGACAGCCCCACGGTGACCACGTTGGCCGAAGCCCCGATCATGGTGCCGTTCCCCCCCAAACACGCCCCCAGGGCCAGGGACCACCAGAGCACGCCGGACTCCGCCCCGGGGATGGTCTGGTTCAGGAAAGCGACGATGGGCAGCATGGTGGCAGTGAAGGGGATGTTGTCGATGAAGGCCGAGGCAATGGCGCTCACCCACAGGACGAGGATGATGGCCGTGGTGAGGTTGCCGCCGGAGAGGTCTTTCACCCAGTTGGCGATCATCTGGATCAGGCCGGTTTCTTCGGCCCCGGCGATGACCATGAACAGGCCGATGAAGAAAACCAGGGTGGGCCACTCCACTTCATGTTCCAGCATCTCCACGATGTCCTCCCCGGAGATGGCCAGCAGTATCAGGGAGCCTATCAGGGCAGCCACCGACACCGGCATGTGGAAGAGTCCGTGGAGGGCAAAGAGCAGAATGGTGAAGCCCAGCAGCAACAGGCTCTGAATCGTCAGTTTCTTATTGGTGATTTTGTATTCGGCTTTCAGATAAGCGATGGTGCGGGCTACATCCTTCACTTCCGCCCCGCGGTAGTCTTTCTTTTGCCACCAGAGGAAGAAAAACGAGGTGACTATGAGACACACGGTGGCGACCAGGGCCAGGTTCGTGACAAACTGGCCGAAGGTCAGGCCCGCATAGGAGCCGATGAGGATGTTGGGCGGGTCGCCGATCAAGGTGGCGGTGCCCCCGACGTTGGAGGCAAAGACCTCGGGGATGAGGAGGGCCATGGGGTTGATCTTTAAGGTAACCGCGATCTCAATGGTCACCGGGATCATCAGCAGCATGGTGGTGACGTTGTCCAGGAGGGCCGAAACCACCGCGGTGATAATCTGGAGGATGAACGCCAGTGCGAAGACATTGCCCTTGGCCATAGCATAGGCTTTATAGGCCAGGAATTGAAACATCCCGGTCTTTTTCATCACCCCCACGAAAATCATCATGCCCATGAGCAGGAAGATGACGTTGAGGTCGATGGCCCCGATGGCCTCGTCAAAAGAGATGATGTAAAACGATTTATCCCAGGTCCCCAGGGTATAGGTGATGAAGATGATCAGCGTTGCGCCCAGGAAAGAGACCAGGGTGCGGTGCATCAACTCCAGGGAGATGACCACGTAGACCAGCAGCAGGATGAGGCTGGCGATCCAGAAGCCCGCGGTAGTAGTGCGGTTTAAAGTGAGGTTCTGGGCCGCCTGGAAGAGGCGGTTGCCGGCGGCGTCGGCCCCGGCCTCCACCACCTGAACCTTCGTGGCCGGGATAGGCTTCCAAGATGGTTTAGAGGCCTTGACCTCCACCTTGGCGGCCGGGAGCGTCCCCGGGGGGAGAATAAAATCCGCCACAAAACCGCCGGGCTTGCCGGTGGTTATTTCCGCGTCCTTGCCCGTGGGCTTGACGTGCCGGCCGTTCACCAGCACCTCCACTTCCACTTCCTTGAGGCCCTTGCCCATGGGGTTGGTGACCAGTCCGGAAATCGCCAGGTGGTCGCCGGCAGGGGCCGGGGCGGCCAAAACCGCCGAGGCTGCCAGCAATCCGGCGATTAACAGGAAGATCAGGTTATTCAGACAGAAAACCATCCGTTGGCGCATTGTTAATCCCCTTTGATCGTCGCGTGGTTTTCACATAGAGGGGGGGAATCCCCATATTGGGTTCGGTTGCCCGGTTTCCTCGGCAAGCTCGGTCATACTATTTAGGTGCCAATACCGGCATGCCCATCATGGGCCAGATAAAATAAACAAATACCGACAGCACAGCCATGAGCACCACGCTGGGAATCCAGCCATAGCCGAAGAACTCCCCGGTGGTAAACTGTTTGCTCTCGTAAGCGATGGCATTGGGGGCCGCGCCGATGAGCAGGTTGAAGGGCATGCCGGCGGTGACCAGGGAGGCGAAGAGGATGACGTGCGGGGCCACGCCCAAATATTTGGCGATGACCAGGGAAACTGGCAGGGCGATGGCGATGGCCGCCACGTTCATGATGAAGTTGGTCATGAGCATGACGAAGAAGGCGATGCCCAGCACAAATACCAGCCAGGGGGCGTCGAGGAAGAAGGACAGCCAATGAACCGCCATCCACTCCGCCGCCTTGGTCTGCCAGAGGCAAAAGCCGATGGACATGGCCCCGCCGAAGAGCAGAATGATGTTCCAGGGGATGGTTTCCAGGTCCTCCACGGTGAGGGTGCGGGTCATAAAGAAGAGCACCGTGCCCACCAGCATGATGCCGGCCCGGGACATGTCCGTGAAGGCCTTCACCGGCAGAAACGCCTTGAGCATAAACAATACCACAATGGCGATCACCGTGAACAGGACGAATTTCTCCTTGTTGTTCATGGGTCCCAATTCTCGGCTCAAATTCTTGGCCTTTTCCCTCAGCCCCGCGATGACCGCCCGCTCCGGTTTGAAAATGATAATGACGATGAGCCAGATGACAAAGACCATGATGAGGCCTATGGGCAGCATATAATAGATGAGTTCGAAAAAGCCGATGTCTTTGCCGGTGAACTCCTTGAACATGCCGACCGCGGCCACGCCCCGGGCCGCACCCAGGAAGGTAATGATGGAGCCGGCGCCGGCGGCCCAGGCCATGCCGATGAACAGGCCCTTGCCGAACCGGGTGGGCTGGTCGGATTCACTGTACAGGGCATTGATGGCCATCAACAGGGGAAAGAGGGCCGCGGCCACCGCAGTGTGGGCCATGATCAGGGTCATGGCGGCGGTAACCAGGAAAGTCCCCAACAGGATCAAATTGGTTTTCTCCCCCACCACGTTGAGCATCTTATAAGCCATGCGCTTGGTGAGGCCCGAGGCGGAGAAGGCGGTGCCGATGACCAGGGACCCGAAGATGAACCAGACGGAGGGGTCCAGGAAGTCGCCCAGGGCCTCCTTGGGAGTCCGGATAAAAAAGAGCACCTGAAACAGGCCGATGGCGATGGCGGTGACCCCGATGGGCATGACCTCAAAGACCCACCAGATTCCGGCCATGAGAAAGAGGCCGATGGCCATCTTGCCTGTCCAAGGCAGCTTAAAGACTTTTCCCCCCGGATCAACCGCATCCGGCAAACTGGGGATCAGGTAAAAACCAAAGAATATTGCCAAACCCAACAGGATAAAAATTATGCGTTTATAATCAATCGCCACCTTTTTGGGGGCGATAACGATCTCTTCCGGCATCTCCGGCAAACCGGCGCCTACGGGCATTCTCTTAATATCTTCGGCCATGACAGCTAACTCCTTTTATCTAGCGGGGGCTGGGGCGCAGTTCACTCGCCCAGCACCAGTTTCGTGATTTCAATAAACAGATCGCTGAGCCGGATCATCCCGGCCACTTTGCTGTTTTGGACCACCGGCATCATGCCCACGTTTTCCTGGATCATCAGGAAGACGGCCTTGGCAATGGGGTCGCTGCCCTGAATGGTGACCTGGATGGGACTCATGACATCGCTCACCGGTTTTTGGGAGGCCTCCCGCATTCCAGGGCCGAACAGATCGCCCATTAACACGGAGAGGTTGGGGTCGCCTTTGACCAGCGCGGTCTCATGCATGAACCGGGGCTCCAATCCCCGGATGATATCCCGCAGGGTCAACATGCCCATGAGCTGGTACTTTTCATCAAAGACCAGGACCGCCCGGGGCTCAAAGGAGCCTTCAAATTTTATGGACGCCTCCCGCACAATGGCCATGGCCTGGCGGAGGGTGAACCAGTAGGGGATGTGGGGATAATCTTCCAGGGGAATCATCAACTCCCTAACGCTTTTGGTGTCTGACATGGAAACCTCCGATCAATTGGACTTTCACAAGGATTTTCCCAGAGATTCTTGCCAACCAGCCAGGCGCCGGATGGCGGCGTTGGGGAGCCGAACCGGTTCAGGCCCACGCCTGCCGCCTTGAATCTCTGCGTTGTCCATGCTTCCGGAGCAGTGGACATCGACAGTTAGAGAAATAGCACAGGGAAAATTAAATCGCGGTTAAGATATGGGGCGGGACCGTTAATTTTCTATTAAGGTCGCATTTTTCGGGGGCTGGCGGAGCTGGGAAGCAAAACCCGACGAGGGCAAGGGCGGCGGGAAACCAGGAAAGTTATCGTGCACGTCCAGGCGTAGGGGCGGGTTTAAACCCGCCCTTAGAGCGACTAGTGTCATGCTTCATAAATTGTATGGCATTTTATTGCCCGGTCCCAACAAACGCGGTTTTAAAGTCCCCCTTTCTTAAAGGGGGATTTAGGCAGTAGTGTCCGGTTTGGTTTTTGCAAATGAGGCTGCTCGTCATACGCCGTCCAACAATTCAAAAATTCGCTAACGAACTTCCTGCTCCGAGAAGATTACTTCCCCCTCACCCTAACCCTCTCCCCCATTGGGGGAGAGGG
>JAHIKF010000206.1 GCA_018897875.1 Pseudomonadota bacterium
CCAGAAGATCATGGATCAGAGGCCCAGGCCCCTTTGATTCTTTCCTTTTCACGTCATTGAGAAGCTGGGCGCGCTTGTGGAAGTCTACCGGCCGACGGTTATCCGGGTCCACCAGGCTGAAGTCCCACAGCTCCGTTCCCTGGTAGAAGTCAGGCACCCCGGGTGAGGCAATCTTGAGCAGAACCTGGGAGAGCGAGTTCAGGGCGCCGTAATAGGCCAGCCGCGCCTGAATTTTCTGGAAATCATTAAGGAATTCGTTATGGTTCGACTCATGCAGGATGGCCTCCGTGAAGGCCGTCAAGGCGTTTTCATGCTCATGGTTAGGGGCTATCCACCGGGTGTGCACTTTGGCTTCCCGGGCGGCTTTGATGGTGTAAGCCTGGAGGCGTTCCTTAAATTCCGGAATTTCTTCTTCTAAGAGCGGCCAGGCGCCGATCAAGGTCTGATAAAGGAAATATTCCTCGTTGGCATCCGGTACCGCCATGCCGTTGACCCACCGCTTCTTAGGCTGATTCCAGGCGCTCCAGCGTTGTAAACATGCCTCCCATTTCTGAGGGTCCTCCGAGAGGACATTGATCCGCATCCGGACGTCTTCGCTCCGCTTGGTGTCGTGGGTGGCGGTGGCGTTCAGGGTAGAGGGCCAATTTTCC
Organism: Pseudomonadota bacterium; assembly: GCA_018897875.1. Taxonomy (GTDB): domain Bacteria; phylum Desulfobacterota; class Desulfobaccia; order Desulfobaccales; family 0-14-0-80-60-11; genus 0-14-0-80-60-11. Next base: position 651 of record JAHIKF010000206.1, read on the forward strand.
TGGCGCCGCTGGTTAAACTGGTGGAAATCCTCCGGGGCCACCATCAAGAAGTCGGTCCCCACTTCATTGAGGGAGACCAGGGGGTTATAGACGTAAAGGGCCGTATCCTCCAGGCCCTTGGCCATGATGGGCACGGTGAACTGCTGCCAGCGCATGACGAACCGGAGCCAGTCTTCCCGGTGCTCTTCCGACAAGTTGGGAGGAAAATCCAGCAAGAGCACGCGCCGCACAAAGTCCAAGGCCGTGGGGTCGAGAGATGGGTGCTGCGTTCTCACTGCTGCAATGACTTGCTCCAGACAGTCCAGATCCCAGGGGCTGACCTCAAAGCTGCGGATGTAGGTGCGGTAAACCGGCAGGCAGGCAATTACTTCGCCGATGATTTTCTGCAGCTCTTTTCTGGGGACATCCCGGGCCTGCCGATCCTGTTCCGCCAGCAGGCTCAGAATATATCCCAGGGTTTCCAGTTCCCCTCGGAAAAGGGTTTCTATGACCAGTTTTTTCTTCTGATAAATTAACTCTGACCGGGCCAGGTCAGGTTTGACAAAGCGGTTATAGACCTGTTGCACCGCTTGGAATCCCTGGGCGTCGATGAACAGCCCGTTTACCCGGTTTAAAAAATCATAGCCCGTGGTGCCGGCAATCGGCCAATCAGGCGGCAAGGGTTCATCCGCGGCGAGGATCTTTTCCACCACCACGTATAAATTTTCCCGGTTCGCCGGGGCCTTCTCATTGGGGGCCAGGTGGCTCTGCAGCCGCTGCAGATACCCCAGGGGGTCGTATAATCCGTCAATGTGATCGATTCTTACTCCGGAGATTTTCCCTTCCCGGATCAGATTGAACAACAGGCTGTGGCTGGCCTCGAAGACCCGGGGGTCTTCCACCCGGACGCCGATCAGGTCATTGACGCTGAAAAAGCGCCGGTAATTAATCAGGTCCAGGGCAACCGGCCAATAGGCCAGGCGATAAGGCTGCAAGCCGAGCAGGCGGTCCAGCAGGTCAAAGCTTTCCGGGTCTCCGGCGCGGCCATTAAAAATGGCGATGTTTTCATCGAGAAATTTCTTAATCAGAGGATTGCCCTGATAGAGGAGCCAGAGATTATTTTTGAGTATTTCTTTTTGCCGGTGGCGTTCCAGGAGCTTTCTCTTACTGCTCAGGGAGCGGGGTGGGAGATGCTCCACCAGGTTAATGAGCCCCAGGAAACTCAAAACCGCGGGATTGCCCTCCCCCAATTCCCGGGTCAGGGTTTCCAGCCGGTGTGTCAATAAAAGACCGTAAGTTTTAGGGTCTAGGGGGAATTTATGGTCATAGTAATGGACGAAAAAACCCTCCTCTTCCAGGGTCAGTCTGAGTTCCTGCTTTTCCAGAGACTGCCCGTAAGGCGAGCCTAAAACGGGTTGGATGACGCGACCTTCTAACACCCGGTTAAGAGGATGCCAATCAATGTCAAAGAA
>JAHIKF010000207.1 GCA_018897875.1 Pseudomonadota bacterium
CGCTAACCCTTCACCTCCATCAGGTTGGGTAGAGGACTCTCACCTCCGAGCTGTTGTGCATGCCCGGCACACCAAAAAAGCAGCCTGGAGGGGCGCCAGGCTGCCTGGAGGAAATTTCCGGTTAAATTGTCACACTCATTAATTGGTGGAGGCGGCGGGAGTCGAACCCGCGTCCGCCAATAGTCCCTGGAAGCTTCTACATGCTTAGCCGGCGTTTTAGTTTCGCCCCTGAAGACTTCCGCTGGCAGAATTCTTAGAGGCTAGCCCGCTTAGTTTTCGTCCGCCAACCCGCAGGCGTTATTGGCAGCTTTGCCAGGATATCGTCATCTCAGGGCCCTCTCCCGGCGTCGAGCCCCAGATGCTAGCCTTAAGCGGCTAGAGCGTAGCCGTAGTTGTCGGCACTTATGGTTTTCCTACCCGTTTAACGAGCGGACAGGACCTCGGCATGCAACTTACAGTTCTCTATTCACGTCGAAGCCGTTACGCCCCCCTTGAGTATAATTATAAGCATTATTTAGGTTTGCGCAAGGCCCCCCCCCGCCAGGCGATAACCCGGTCCCGGGAGCCTGGCGTGCCCGATGGTGTCATGCTTTATAAATTGTAACGTATTAATCTGCCGCAATTTTACGGCAATTGCCGATAAGTCCCCCTTTCTTAAAGGGGGATTTAGGGGGATTATAAAGGGGTTATTCATAATAACCCCTGACCCCCCTTTAGAAAAGGGGGGAATTTTTTCCTCATCTGAAACCTTATGGCAGGTTTTGAATATCCTCAGTAATTCTGAAACTCAAGACTAGCGGCTCTGCCGGAATTGGTGGGCGGCCCCCATCAAGCGGTAGACCGAGGCGCCGGCGAGCGCGGCGATGTCCTCGGTGGGGAAATACCGGGGGATGGTTTCATCGAACAGGATGGTGGCCTCGGGGGTAAATTCCTCGTCTCCCCCCCAGAGGACATGGGTGATGGGCACCCGGGGAAAGGCCATAAACCGGGCCGCGGCATCGCCCAGGTCCAGGGGTTCACCCCCAAGGGTTGCCGCCACCTTGACGTAGAGCGGCAGGTCGTGGCCGAAGGTCGAGAGCAATGGCTTTTGGGCCCGGGAGACGAAGGCGGACCAGTAAAACCCGCCTTCCGGGACCTGGCGGAAATCGATGGTCCGGCCGCTAAGCAGGTCTCCCGAGGCGTTGAGCAGGTAGTGGAGGATGAGGATCTGCTCCGGGAGGGAAATTTCGCCGGCGCCGTTGCCCGGGGTCACGCTGACCTCCGGCCAGGTGATGCGCCGCGCCTGGCCGAAATAGGGCAGGATGAGGCCCTCTTGGGAAGAGTCGACAAAGTGTTGGGCGCCGGTTCGGTTCTCCAGGCGCTTAGGGTTGAGGGGTTTCAATTCCGCCACGGCCAGGGCGAGGGCCGTCTTATAATCATCGGTGCGGGGCATGTCGCCTCCTTCATGGTCTCCGGATCGAGCCGGCCAGCCAAGCCGGACAAAGTCCGGCGTTGTTCACGGCCGCCCGCATCCGCCCGGTGCGGTCGCGTTCAGTCGGAGTTCAGCTGTTCACCCGACTCCTGAGGTAACTCCAGCCTGAGCGCACCGCGGCAAGAATCACAGATGGTGTGGGTCATCCGGGGCATCGGATGGTGGCCAAAGAGGTCCAGGGCCGCGATGGCCGTCTCGATCTCTCCCCAGCCCTGTCCCGGAATATTTATTTTCTTGCACCAACTGCAGATTTTCAGGAATTCCCCGGATCTGTCCCGGGGGGCATCCAAGAGGTCTACGGGGTCACGCCATTCCTCCCGGAGCATGTGCGCTGTGAATTGGATGGCATCGCCGGGTAATAAGGCAAGTTCCATTTCCATGAACCGCCGGCAATCGGGGGAGTCACACCGGAAGGGAAATGTAACCGGGGACTTGCCGGCCCGGACCCGGCGGAAAATCTGTCTGTATAAATAGCTGGTTTCCTGCCCCTGGATAAAACGCCAGATGTGTTGATCCAGGACTACGGATGCGGTTAATTGGGGCGCGGTGTTTTCTTGGGCGAACACCAGCCAATCATCGTTGACGTGGACAATCTTATCGGCGTCGTCGATGATCCAGATGAAGCGGCGCTGATCGAGGGGTTTTTGCATAGTCCTTGAAAGCCGGGCCTGACGCGGGCTGCCGAACCAATGAACCGCTCAATGACCCTTTAACCCCAGCCAATCCGCGTCTCGATAAATTTCAGCATATCACAATTACCGTCAAGACAAAAAAAATTTCTGTTGACACCGGGAGATGAATATTTTAGGGTTAGAAAAGTCGAGGAAATCAATAAAATGTCGTCTCCCTGGTCCCGGACCCAGAGCTTTTATTTTAGCTATTATTATTTTACCGGGCCAGGAGTGCGCCTCGACTTTTAAAAGAATGTAGGCACCGAAAAAAAATCTTTTAAAAGCCGTGGCGCAGGCGAGGCGACCACGGCTTTTTTTATCGGCGGCCGTGGGGTCTCAGGGCCTTACCGGCACTGCGGCGAGGGAGGAGAAAGTGGTCGGCAAACAGATTCGCATGGAACGCATTATGAACCGGGACACGGGGCGCACGGTGATCGTGCCCATGGATCACGGCGTCACGGTTGGCCCCATTGAAGGCCTCATCGACATGAAGACCACCGTCAATGCGGTGGCCAGCGGCGGAGCCAATGCCATCCTCATCCACAAGGGGCTGGTGTCCAGCGGCCATCGCCGCCGGGGCAAGGACGTGGGGTTGATCATTCACCTGTCGGCCTCCACCGCCCTGTCACCTTATCCCAATGCCAAAACCCTGGTGTGCACCGTGGAGGAAGCCATCAAGCTGGGGGCGGACGCCCTCTCCATTCACGTCAACGTGGGGAACGGCTCCGATCAGGAGATGCTGTCCGATTTGGGCCGGGTCTCCCGGGAGGCCCGGGAATGGGGCATGCCGCTGTTGGCCATGATGTACCCCCGGGGCGAGAAGATCGAGAATGAATACGATCCCCAGGTGATCATGCACGTGTCGCGGTTGGGGGCGGAACTGGGGGCGGACCTGGTCAAGGTGTCGTACACCGGTTCGGTGGAGTCGTTCCGCAAGGTGGTGGCCGGCTGTCCGGTGCCGGTGGTCATTGCCGGCGGCCCCAAAATGAATTCGGACCGGGACATTCTGGAGATGGTCCAGGGGGCCATCGAGGCCGGAGGGGCCGGGGTATCCATCGGGCGCAATGTCTTCCAGCACCGTGACCCCAGCCGCATGGTGGGGGCGATCAGCATGATCGTGAATGAAGATTCCGGCGTCGAAGAAGCCCTGTCGTTTTTGCAGACAGTGTGAGTCGGGACGCCGCTATGAAACAGCTATGGGTCAAAGTTGACCCCTGGGACAAAAAGCTCGTGACCACTGCCCTGGAGAGCGGGGCGGACGCAGTGTGGGTTCCCCAGGGCCGGACCGAGGCGGTTAAGGCCCTGGGGCTCATCACCGTAGTGGCGCCGGACGGCGACCTGGTGCCGGGCCGAGACGTCCAGGAAGTCACGATTTCAAGTACCGCGGATGAGGCCGAGGTTATCCGCCTGGCCCGCCAGGGACCGGTAGTGGTGCACACCCCCGACTGGAGCGTCATTCCTTTGGAAAATCTGGTGGCCCAGACGCACAACATCTTCGTGGAGGTCAGCGATGAGGACGCGGCCCGCACCGCCCTGGGGGTGCTGGAAAAGGGGGTGGACGGCCTGGTGGTTACCGATGCGACGCCGGCTATGATCAAAAAAATCGCCCGCCTGGTGAAAGACGCCTCGCCGCCGGTTACGTTGACCACCGCCAGGATCACCTTTCTTAAGCCCCTGGGGATGGGCGACCGGGTCTGCGTGGATACCTGCAGCAACCTGGGCCTGGGGGAGGGGATGCTGGTGGGCAACTCCTCGGGGGGCCTGTTTTTGGTCCATGCCGAATCCCTGGAAAACCCTTACGTCGCCCCCCGGCCCTTCCGGGTCAACGCCGGCCCCGTGCACGCCTATATCCGGGTCACCGGGGACAAGACCAGGTACCTGGGGGAACTCGCGGCCGGGGACGAAGTCCTGGTGGTTAATCACCAGGGGCGCACCACCCCGGCGGTGGTGGGCCGGGTCAAGGTGGAGCGCCGCCCCTTGATGCTGGTGGCCGCCGACGCCGGCGGCCGGGAGATCGCCACCATTTTGCAGAACGCCGAAACCATCCGCCTCACCCGCGCCAGCGGCGAGGCCGTGTCCATTGTGACGTTACAACCTGGGGATGAAGTGCTGGTAGCCCTGGAAGAGACGGGCCGCCACTTCGGCCACAAAATCCAGGAAACCATCCTGGAGAAATGACTATGACGGAAAAAGAAGCCATCAGAGACCAGATTGACACCCTGGACCAGGAACTCCTGAACCTGCTGAATCAGCGCCAGACCCTGGCCCAGGCCATCGGGCGCATCAAAAACCGGGAAGGCCGGGGCACCCTGGATTTTCAGCGGGAAGAGGAAGTCCTGGCCCATCTCATGCACCTGAACCCCGGCCCTTTGAGCCCCGCGGCCCTGCGCAATATCTTCCGGGAGATCATCTCCGCGGCCCGGGAAGTGCAGATGCCCTTCGGGGTGGCGTTTTTGGGGCCCGAGGCCACCTTCTCCCACCTGGCGGCCCTGAAAAAATTCGGCCGGGCCACCCGCTATGGCCCCATGACCACCATCCAGGAAGTCTTTGCCGAAGTGGAGAAGGGCAAGTTCCAATACGGAGTGGTACCCATCGAGAATTCCACCGAAGGCATCGTCAACATCTCCATGGACCTGTTTGCCGAGACCTCGGTGAAGATCTGCGGCGAGATCTTTTTGGAGGTGTCTCACGACCTGGTGTCCAAGTCCGGGCAGCGGGCCGATATCGAGGTCATTTACACCCACCCCCAGGCCCACGCCCAGTGTCGCCGCTGGCTGGGGACCCATTTGGGCGATATTCCCATCCTGGAGGTGGCCTCCACCGGTGTGGCGGCCCAGAAGGCGGCCAAAAACCCCAACGCCGCGGCCATTGCCAGCGCCTTCGCGGCGCCCCTGTATGACCTGCGGGTGGTGGAGTCCCGCATCGAGGATAACCCCGGCAACGTCACCCACTTCTTTGTCATCGGGGCCGATGCCCCCGGGCCCACCGGCAAGGACAAGACCTCCATCCTGTTTGCGGTGGACAATATCCCCGGGGCCCTTTATAAAACGTTGCGCCCCCTGGCGGAACGGGAACTCAACATGACCCGCATCGTCTCCCGGCCCGCCAGAAATGAAGCCTGGCGCTATCTGTTCTTTGTGGACGTGGACGGCCACACCGCCGAACTCCAGGTGGGTCAGGCCCTGGAGGAAGTGGAGGCCATCAGCGCCCACTTCAAACTCCTGGGCTCCTTTCCCCGGGCCGCCGGGGTGGAGAACCTCAGTTGACCGTTTTCTGTTTTCTGTTTTCCGTTAGGGGGTAAAGTTCACCTGGGAGAATTCGTTGTAACTTGTAATTAATTCAACATTTTTAAATTTCAAAAAGGACGTGTCATCAAGGAAAATGCCCCACAGAAAACAGAAAACGGAAAACAGAAAACCGCTTCTCCGCATTTGCGTGCCGGTGGTGGAGGCCACGGTCAACCGGGCCCGGGGCAAGTATCAGCGGGCGGCGCGCAAGGGCTTGTGGACCGAGATCCGCCTGGATTATCTGGAAGAGCCGACCCCGGACCTACAAAAACTCTTCCGGAGCCTGCCGGGGCCGGTGATCGCCACCAACCGCCGGTTTGCTGAAGGCGGCCGCTGGACCGGGACCGAGGCGGGCCGCCTGGCCCTCCTGGCGGAAGCCCTGAATCTGGGCGTGACCTGCCTGGATGTGGAACTGGCCGCGGACGCGAGCTTCCGCCGGGAGGTTTGGGCCCGCCGGGGCAAAACCCGGCTCATTCTGTCCTGGCACGACTTTACCGGTACCCCGGACGCGGCCCGGCTGGACGCGGTCTTAGATGAGATGCTGGCCTCTGAGGCGGACGTGATCAAACTGGTGGCCCTGGCCCGGGAGCCGGCCGACAACCTGCGGATGCTCTCCCTCATCCCCCGGGCGCGGGCCCAAGGTAAGGACGTCATCGCCTTTTGCATGGGGCCGTGGGGAAAATGGTCCCGGATCGCGGCGCCGCTTTTGGGGAGCTGGCTCAGCTTCGCCCCTTTCAGCAAGCAAGGGGCCTCGGCCCCGGGGCAGCTCACGGTGAACGACCTCAAGCGGGTGTGGAACACCTTGAAATAGCAGTTAGCTATTAGCAGTTAGCTGACATAGTTGACATAGGGCGGCCTGTGGCCGCCATCTATCGGCGGGCACGGCCCGCCCTATAATTAATGAAGATTAATGAGTAGGGTGCGCACTGCGCACCATCACTCTGCCAACTGCCCACGCACAATGATCAACGGCCAGACCAAAATCTTCGGCATCCTGGGGCGTCCCGTAGCTCACTCCTTGAGCCCGGTCATGCACAACGCTGCCTTCCGCCATCTGGGGATCAACGCGGCCTACGTGGCCTTCCCGGTCACCGATTTTCGTAAGGCCGTGTCCGGCTTACGGGGGTTGGGGATTTGTGGGGTGAGCGTCACCATCCCCTTTAAAGAAGAGATCATCCCCCTGATCGATGAACTGGACCCCCAGGCCGCGACAATCGGGGCGGTGAACACCGTGGTCAACCGGGACGGACGCCTCACCGGCTACAACACCGACTGGCTGGGGGCGGTAACCGCGCTCACGGCCAAAGTCAGCCTCAAGTCGCGGCACGTCCTCATCCTGGGGGCCGGGGGCGCCTCCCGGGCCATCGCCTATGGCATTATCCAGGCCGGCGGCCGGGTCAGCCTGACGGACATCGACGCCGCCCGGGCCGCCGCCCTGGTGCATGATTTGGGGGCCCAGGCCATCCCCCCGGAGGCCCTGGAGACCTGCGATGCCACCATCCTGGTGAACGCCACCCCCGTGGGCATGACCCCGGACGTGGACGGCATTCCCATCGACCCGGACCTGCTGGGCCGTTTCGGGGTCGTCATGGACATCGTCTATCAGCCCTTACAAACCCGGCTGCTCCGGGAAGCTGAGGCGCATGGCTGCGCCACCATCGACGGCCTCCAGATGCTCATCCACCAGGCCACGGCGCAGTTTGAGTTGTGGACGGGTAAAGAAGCCCCGGCGGAGGTCATGGCCCGGGCCGCTTATCAGGCTTTGGGAGCTAACCTGTAGGGGCGGGTTTCAAACCCGCCCCTACGATAGGTCTTAAGAAGTGTAGGGCGGGCACTGCCCGCCTCCTAATGACAATGACGGTGGGCGGTGCCCACCCTGCATGCTGACTTAGGGAACCATGGCCCAAATAATCAAACCCTGCGAGCAAGTCCAAGCCACCCTCACCCTGCCCGGGTCCAAGAGCTACACCCACCGCGCCTTGATGGCTGCGGCCCTGGCCGGGGGGGAAAGCGTCCTCACCAACGCCCTGGCCGCGGAAGACACCGAACTCACGGCCGCCGCCCTGAAGCGGTTGGGGGCCGGGATCGACTGGCAGGGCACCACCATCCGGGTGACGGGGCGCAGCGGGCGCTGGCTGCCGGCGCGGCTGCCCATTTACCTGGGCAACTCCGGCACCTCCATGCGCTTCCTCACGGCCCTGGCGGCCTTAGGAGAGGGAGAGTATCTGTTGACCGGCACGGACCGCCTCTGCCAACGGCCCTTGGGGGAGTTGCTGGAGGCGCTGGGGCAGGCTGGGGTTCAGGCCGTCTCCGAGAGAGGCGACGGCTGCCCCCCGGTGCGGGTCACCGGGGGCCTCACCGGCGGCAAAGCCCAGCTTTCCGGGGCCATCAGCAGCCAGTACCTCTCGGCCCTGCTGTTCATCGGACCCCTGGCGCCCGCGGGCCTTAAGATCGGAATCACCGGCGAGCTGGTGTCCCGGCCCTACGTGGACCTGACCCTGGAGGTGCTGGGCGATTTCGGCATCTCTTATTACCGGGAAGGCTACCGCTATTTTGAGCTTCCCGGCGGCCAGTGTTACCTGCCCCGGGAATATGAGATCGAGGCCGACGCCTCCAGCGCCTCGTATTTCTGGGCCGCGGCGGCCTTAACCGGCGGGCGGGTCACCATCACCAATCTGAGCCTTGAATCCAGCCAGGGGGATGCGGCCTTCCCCGAGGTGCTGGGGCGGATGGGCTGCGGCATCGAATCCACCCCGGCGGGGCTGACGGTTCAGGGCGGACCGTTACGGGGGGTCACGGTGGACATGGCCACCATGCCGGACCTGGTCCCCACCCTGGCAGTGCTGGCCGCCTTCGCGACAGGCGACACCGTCATCACCGGGGTGGCCCACCTGCGCCACAAGGAGTCGGACCGCCTGGCCGCGGTGGCGGCGGAGCTGGGCAAGCTGGGCATCGAGGCCCGGGAAACCGATGACGGTCTGGTCATCCGGGGCGGGGCGCCTCAGGGCGCGGTCATTCACACCTATAGCGACCACCGCATCGCCATGAGCTTTGCGGTGGCCGGCCTCAAGATCCCGGGGGTGGCCATTGAGGACCCCGAGTGCGTCGCCAAATCTTTCCCGGATTTCTGGCAGTTTTTTAAGCAGCTCTAACCTGGATTTTCTCAATGTCCTGGGACGCCGAGCCATGAATTGGTTCTCCTCTACAAGCCGGGATATCCTCCGCTGGTATCTGCGCAAATTTCCCCTGCGGGACGGCAAAACTTTCTTCTACCAACGATTGTCCCCGCGGCTCGCCCCGCCAGAGCGTTTCGTTACTGCGGCCCTGGATGCCGGCTTCGGAATGAAGCTAGATTTACGGGATGCGGTGCAGCGGCGCATGTATTATTACGGGGATTATGACGAAAGGTACGAAGCGAAGATGATTCGCCGCGTGCTGGATAAAGGCGAGATCTTCTGGGACATTGGGGCCAATATCGGCTACTTTTCTTTGCTGGCGGCGGCGACCTTGCAGCATACCGGCCAGGTTATTGCCTTTGAACCGGGCCAGGTGGCCTACGCCAGGCTCTTGGACAATATTGGCCTCAATCCTTTTAGCAATATTGCCACCTTTAACCTGGCCGTGACCGACCGGGAAGGGGAGGCGCCCCTTCATCTGGCCGCCGAGACTGCCGATGGCTGCGCCAGCTTATACGGCGCCGGGCCTGAGGTAACGGCCCAGGAAATCTGTCGGACGGTATCTTTGGACGGATTCGCTCCATCTCATGGTTTGCCCGGCCCGGACTTTATCAAAATCGATGTGGAGGGGGCGGAATTATTCGTGCTCCGGGGCGCCCGTGAGATGCTGGCGGTTTCCCGGCCCTTGGTGCTGGTGGAAATGAAAGCCGAAACCCTGGCGGCCTCGGGAACGGATAAGCACGAGATCCAAGAACTTTTGGCCGGTTATGGCTATGTGGCCTCTTTTCCCTACAGAAGGAAATGGTATCGGGCCAGGGATGTCAACGCGGTCAAAAGCCGGAATCTTCTGTGGTTCGATCCTGCGGTGCGGGCGCATCGGGAAAAGACGGCGCGCCTGCCCATTATTGACCTCAAGTAAAAGTCCGATCCATGCCCCTGTCCCTGACCACCCGAGCCCTGCTCATCCTCACCTCCCTCAACCTCCTGGACTATCTGGACCGCTACCTGGTGGCCTCTCTGGGCCCCTTGATGAAGGCCGACCTGGGCTTATCCAACACCGCGTTCGGATTTTTGGGGACTGCCTTTATCCTGGTATATTTCGTAACTTCGCCCCTGTTCGGCTACCTGGGGGACCGCTGGGGCCGCCTCCGCTTCATGGCTGGCGGGGCGGTGTTGTGGAGCCTGGCCACCAGCCTGACCTATTGGGTGCCGTCTTATCCCTTCCTGGTGGCGGCCCGGGGCCTGGTGGGGGTGGGAGAGGCCTCTTTCGGCACCCTGGCCCCGGCTTACCTGGCGGACCTCCTGCCCATGAAGCGCCGGTCCCGGGCCTTAGGCCTGTTCTACCTGGCCCTGCCGCTGGGCGCCGCCCTGGCCTATATGGTGGGCAAGCTAGTGGGCAGCTACTCCTGGGGCTGGCGTCCGGCCTTTCTGTTGGCGGGGTTGCCGGGGCTGGCCATGGCCGGGCTGATTTTCCTCTTGCCTGAAGTCAGATCGGAGCCTGCGACCCGTGCAACCGTCACGACCACGTGGTCCCCCCTGACTGCTTACTGGGGGCTCTTCAAGGTTCCCACCCTGCGGCGGGTAACCCTGGGCTATGGCATGGTGACCTTTGCCCTGGGGGGCTTGGCACTCTGGATGCCGATCTATCTGCACGAAGTCAAGGGGCTCACCCTGGCCCAGGCAAACCAAATATTATCTTTTTCAGTGGCTGGGGCGGGAGGATTGGGGATTTTGACCGGCGGGTTCCTGGGGTCCCGCCTGCTCACCTACACCCTGGGGGCCCCTTTGTGGGTGAGCGGCCTGGGAATTGTGCTGGCTCTCCCCCTGGCGGCTGTGGTCATCTTCGTCGCGGACCCGGCGCTCTATATTCCGGCCCTGGCAGGGGCGATTTTCCTCCTGTTCCTGAACCCCGGGGTGCTCACCGCGGTGGTGGTGAGCGTGGCGGGCCCCTGGCGCCGGGCCCAGGCTGTGGCTCTGAACATCGTGGTCATTCACCTGGTAGGAGATGTGCCTTCCCCCCTTCTCATCGGCTGGGTCTCGGACCTGGCCAGCCTCAAATGGGGCGTCTCCCTCACCCTGGTGGCCCTGGCTGCCGGGGCGGTGTTGATCTTCTCGGCGCTGCCCTACCTCAAAGGCGACCTGGCCGCCGCCGGGGAGATTGATCTTCAGGATGAGCCCCCCGGATAAGGTTCGGGACGCGAGCGGGCCAGGGCGGTAGGGAGCGGCCCGGCCGGCAAGGTGATCCCTTGGGCCCCCATGGCGGCATAATAATCTCCCGGGCTGCCGCGGCATCAAGTTTTTTTATCGTGATTTTATCGTGAGTAGCTAATGGACCCGATGCGTTGAGGCAGCGCGGCTTATCCCGGCCGGCCCCTGCCAGGGGGCATTTTCTTATTGACTCAGCCGGATCGACTTGTTATATTTTCAAGACGCCAATGACGCGGGGTGGAGCAGCCTGGAAGCTCGTCGGGCTCATAACCCGAAGGTCGTAGGTTCAAATCCTACCCCCGCTACCAATTAAAACAAGGGCTTAGGCATATTTGTCTAAGCCCTTATTCTTTTCCCCAGCACCGGGTGATTTTTCTGAAGCTCATTTGTCCTCCAGAACCAAAGGTCAGGTGTTCAGTTCATGATCCCCATATTTTGCTTTGCGGCTTAAATCTTGGTATCATGTGCGCATCTCAACGGGCCCGGTTAATGGCACCGGATACGTTGTCTGGATAATTCAGGCAAACTGGAAGCATCAGGGCGGCGTCTCAAACCTGGCGGCAGGGGCGTAATGAGTCAATCCGCCAGAGTTTTGGCAACCACAAAAGCCGCCCCTTTTACTCAACTCCTGTCCCGTTCTCTGCAGGTTTCTTGACATGTCCCCGGCGCACCCAACGGCCCAACCCCCCTCGCTGTCCAAGGGCGCGGAGGTCGATCTGTGCATAGAAAAGCTGGCCTTTGGCGGCAAAGCCCTGGGCCGGGTGGACGGTTTCGTGGTCTTCGTGGATCACGCCGTCCCCGGGCAGCGCGTGCGCGTGCGGATTACCCGGAAAAAATCGCGGTTCGCCGAAGCCGAGGTAGTGCAGCTCCTGGCGCAGTCTCCGGCGTATGCCCCGCCCTTCTGCCCCCATTTTGGCCTCTGCGGCGGCTGCCAATGGCAGGATCTCGCCTATGAGGAGCAGTTGCACTGGAAAAAGATCCACGTCCAGGAATGTCTCCAGCATCTGGCGGGACTGACGCCCGGGGATATCCTGCCGCCGGTGGCCTCACCGCAGCAGCGATATTATCGCAACAAAATGGAATTCGCTTTTGCCCCCCGCCCCTGGCTGTCAGCTGGCGACCCTGCGGCGGCAAACCGCGCGGCTGGGGGCGCCCCTGCCCTGGGGTTGCATGTGGGGGCTGCTTTTGACCGAATCTTTAATCTGGAGCACTGCTTCCTGCAATCCCCCCAGTCGACGGCCATCGTGGCCGAGGTGCGCCGCTGGTGCGGCCAAAGCGGCCTGGCCGCCTATAACCCGCATACCCATCGGGGCTTCTGGCGATTTCTGGTAGTCCGCGAGGGGAAGCGCACCGCCCAGACGCTGGTGCATCTCATCACCACCGACCATGGCGACCCGGCCGCGGTGGAGGCGCTGGCCGCCCACCTGGTGGCCCGCTTCCCGGTCATCACCTCCCTGGTGCATTCCCGCCGTCAGACCAAAGCCCAGGTGGCCATAGGCGAGTCCAGCCGCACCCTGTGGGGACCGGGATATATCGAAGAGCAACTGGGCCATCTGTGCTTGCGCATCTCGGCCAACTCTTTTTTGCAAACCAATACCGCCGCCGCCGAAGGTTTGTATAACGCCATCAGCCGGTTGGGCGAGTTCAGCGGCGAAGAGACCGTCTGGGATCTCTATTGCGGGGCCGGCAGCATCGCCCTGCACCTGGCCTCTCAAGTGCGCCGGGTGGTGGGATTTGAACTGGTCCCGGCGGCCGTGAACGATGCCTACACCAACAGCCGACTCAATGGCCTGAAAAATTGCCAGTTCCTGGCGGGGGATTTGAAAGAGCGCCTGCGGGAGACCCTGCGAGCCGGCGGCCAGCCTCGCCCCGATGTGGTCGTCACCGACCCGCCCCGGGCCGGCATGCACCCCCAGGTGGTAGAGGCCCTGCGAGAGATTGCCCCCCGGCGGATTATCTATGTCTCGTGCAACCCCGCCACCCTGGCCCGGGACCTGGCCCTCCTCCAGGATCGCTACGACATCCTGACCATCCAACCCTTCGATCTCTTCCCCCACACCGCCCACATCGAATGCGTCGCCCGCCTGGACCGGCGTCAACCGCTTCCGGCCTGACAGGTTGATTTATAGCGAATGCCAAAAGTATTTTCCGATAGCGGAATCATTCTCATCCCCCCTAATACCAAGTTCCGTTCTAATGAGTAATATGATAGACTGCTCCAAAAATTATCAAGGGGGCAGTCATGGGAAAAGTTACCAAGAGCAACCCCCACCTTTCCAAAGAGGAGATTCAGGAAAGGATCAAGGCAACAGTAGGATTTTGGCGGGTGC
>JAHIKF010000019.1 GCA_018897875.1 Pseudomonadota bacterium
GATGGCTGCCATCCCCGTGTTCAATCGCAGGGAGGCCACCTCAGAGATCGGCTTGAGCCTCTTTGTTGGCCTTGGCGATCCAGCCGCCCCGAGCAAAGTCCGCCAAGACCAAACCCACAACATGGCGATCATCGTCCTGGGCGTGTGGGAGGCCGGGGGCCGGGGGGGAGGATGACCACATCAGGGCGGGGTCTCATGGCTTCAAGCTGGTCTTTAGACAGGTCGTGAAAACGCTCTGCCGGGTTGGGTCAGGGATTTGGAGTCGATGGGTGGCCGGGCCATCGGTGCAGGCGGCGGCGGGCCCGACACGGCCGCGACTGACCAAGGGAGACGAACCTATCTCCAGGGCCGTTGACGCTGATGGTGGGCCTGCGCTCTGGGCGCGATAACTGTGGAAACTTTACCCCCCAAGGGGCGTTGGGGCAAGCGGAAGCCGAACGAAAGCGGCGGGGCCGGCCGATAAAGTGCATATATATTCTGTATATGGGAGCTTTCTGGCTCAGTGATAAGTTTCGGATCATAGCAGTTATGGCGTCTCCGATCTGATTAATCCGATCTTCACCACACCTGGAAATACCCGTGCCGAAACGGGGTGCCTTTAAGCCGGTTGCATGGGCAATATCTCTCCTGAACTTGCCAGTAAACGCAGACTGCTAAAATTTCCGGGAGACAAGGCGCCGGTTGTCTGCGTCCCCTTTGTTCCCTCTGAGCATCAACATAGTAAAAATCAATTTTATTAATCATTTAATAATAACATTTTCGCGCCCTCGTTGCTGGTGGCCAAGATGATAGGGTTACCGCTGACGGTAAGCGTCCCGGAATTAATAGGACCACCAACTTTCACCGTATAAAAAAAGCCGTTATTGGTGGACTTATTAATATTTATCTGCATAACTACGGCTTCTTGCGCATCCATGGGGGTCGCCGTGACGGTGAGTATCAAGTTGTCTCCCACCAATACCCCGCCCCCGGAAAAAACAGCTATACCGTAAGCGTCTTGCACCTGTCCCTGTATTTCATAATATGAACCGGCGACCCGGCTGATGGCGGCCTTCATGGTAAAATTGCCGCCGCTGCCTTGAGCGTTCCAGGTAACCTCCCCCAGATATTGCGAGGCCTCTATGGGCGCAACCCCCAGCACCGTGATCATGACCGCCGCTAACGTCACCATTAAGACCGAAAAAAATTTTAATCTCATAACTACCTCCTCTGCCGATAAAGTATTTTCTGTAGGTTACATCATCCGATAACCTCGAATTCCACCTTCAACCCGAGATTATGCGACCGTCTTTGATGATGTTGAGATTATGAGGCAGCCTCGGCTACCTCAGTCTTAAACCGAGATTATGCGGCAGTTTTGGCCACCGCAGTCGAAAATGGGTTTTGGAACCTTCCAGCCGGGGTGCGGTCCCGAAGAAGTTCCTCTTTTTTGTAGCCCAAGCGCCTTGCTGAAAATCAGTGTAGCATGAATTTCACTCAAAATGCAGCTTTTCCCCAGACCATTGGCATACCATCTCTTTTGGGGTGTAGATTTTTTGGAGGGACATAAGAACCCCAAGACAGCACTGCCATGTAATGGTGAGCCAGGGGGAAGGCCGAAGCCACATGGACATACCCCCATGACATAACCAAGGTAGTTGATTGCTTGCCACTATACGCCCTTTCGCTAATTTTTCCATATCGTTCGTATATCAGAACCTTTGCAAAGGAGATTGGAGATCACATTGACTTGGGGGAAGGGCTGTCCAGAAGCAGCAAGTATTGAGGAATCGGCACGGGTGCCGTCGCCTTTCCCTTGGCCGACATCGCCCACCGGGATAAAATGCAACCCCAACCCTCCCCTAAACCGGACCCGTCATGGCGTACAGACCCACCACAGCCCCACCAGGGCCACGGAAGGGGGGACCCACAGGTAAAGGCATGGGGGTAACCTTGCCACGCAGCCAGGTGTCCGCCGGCACCATCCCCGATGCCGCCACGGCCCCAGCCCAACGCCGTCCGCTTCCCAGGCTGATTTTTGCTTATAAAATTTTTGGGGAGAGTCGATGCCGGGGGGTGTTCCATGCCGGGGTTTTCCGGGGAGGACATAAACGGTATGAATGATTTTTTGGGGTTGGGGTCTGGGGCACTCATAAAGCATAGGGGGGCTTATGGGACCCGTCTCCGACTTCAGGTTCCTCATCTGTGGCTGGGTGTGCCCCTCTTAGGGGCAGTGGCCAGGGGGAGCGGGGGCGGCGGTGCATGGCTGGGTGCGTGAACGTGGGGTGCTGGGCGTAGGGGCCGGGGCGGTGCCGAAGGTCGGGTCGGGGCGGGGACGGGCTGTTGCGTGGGAGGGGCAGGGGCCTGGTGTGGTTGTCACCCTCATGGTTTTTCCGCTTGCCTCACTGCTTCGTGATAAAGTTAAAAAGCTCATCCGCTTTCTGCGGGTCTAAGCGCCGCAACTCCTTGACCGCATCCAGGGCGGCACTGCGGTTGCCTGATTTGGCATAGGCAACCCCTATGTTATGCCATGCATCCGCGTCATCAGGCTTGAGTCCCAGGGCCTCCCGGTAGGCTTCGATGGCCTCCTGGTGACGGCCCAGTCCACCGTAGGAACAGCCGAGGTTATTCCAGGCCAAGGCAAAATCAGGGTCAATGCGCACCGCCTCCAGGTAGGCTTCGATGGCCTCCTGGTGACGGCCCAATTCTCCGTATGTAACCCCGAGCTTGTGCCAGGCCAAGGCATCATCGGGGTTAAGGCGCAGTGCCTCGCAGAATGCCTCGATGGCATCCTGGTGACTGCCCAATTCTCCGTATGCAAAGCCGAGGTTGTGCCAGACCTTGGCACAATCAGGGTCAATGCGCACCGCCTGCAGGTAGGCTTCGACGGCCTCAGAGTGACGGCCCAGTTTCTGATATGCAAAGCCGAGGTTGTACCAGGTAGCGTAAAAATTAGGCTTAAGCCACAAAGCCTCCCGTAGAGCCTCGATGGCCTCGGGGTAACGGCGCAGTGTGTTGCATGTAGTTCCGAGGTTGTACCAGGCGTCGGCAAAATCAGGCTTAAGCCGCAACGCCTCCCGTAAGGCCTCGATGGCCTCGGGGTAACGGCGCAGTGTTCCGTAGGCAGTGCCGAGGTTGTACCTGGCATCGAAGTAATCCGGCTTAAGGCGCAGGGCCTCTTTTACCGCTTCGACGGCCTCCCTGTGACGGTCCAGTCTTCCGTAGGCAGCGCCGAGATTGTTCCAGGCATCGGCGTAATCCGGCTTAAGGCGCAGCGCCTCCTGGTATGCTTCAATATTCTCGTGGTCATGGCCCAAGCTCCCGTAGGCAACCCCGAGGCTGTACCAGGCATCGGCATCATCAGGCTCGGCCTGGGTCCATCGACGGCAATGGGCCAGCAGACCCGGCCAATCCTGCGCTTTATCCAACGCCTCTGCCACGCCTAACCAGGTCGGGGTCATGGCGAAGCCATAGAAGGCAACCAGGGCTGCCAAGGCTATGGCCAGGATAATCTTGTGGGCTGCCATATGAACTCGCACGGTTTCCCTCACTCCCCCACCGGTGCCGCCGTGCCCCGCACCCATGCCACCAGGTCGGGCTTGTAGAACCGCCACCCCTTTCCTGCTTTCCGGGCCGGGAGGATGCCCCGCCGCGCATAATTCCTAACTGTGATTTCCGACAGGCTCAGAAATTCCGCCGTTTCAGTCGTGGTGAGGATTTCTTTCTCCATAAGCTGCGCCCCCCATGCTCTACCATTAATATATATTTTATCGGATTACAACTAAATAGATTGACATATACCTATAAATATCATATTCTGAACGCAAGATAAGGAATATTTAATTGCATTGAAGGGAGTAGGGTCATGGGCGGAAAAGAACTGATGGTGCAGGATCACGGCCAGGTGGCGACAGTCCATCAGGCGGACAACGACCACCAGGTGCTCGCCATGTGGCTCCACGGGCGCCCACCGACCACTCAGCGGGCCTACACCTACGAGGTGCAGAGGATGCTGGCCGCCGTAGACAAGCCGCTCCAGAGGATCACCCTGGGGGA
>JAHIKF010000208.1 GCA_018897875.1 Pseudomonadota bacterium
AGCCGGGGCCGGCCCTCGGGCAGCAGTCACACCGGGCGCCGCCTCTTCAGGGGCCTCAAAGAAGCGGGCGCCCGCCTGATCGCGGCGGGCAGCTCCGACTGGGTAGTCTTTCCCGGCCCGGACGGCTATCCCGGGGATGAGGCTTACTTTCTCCACTTCATCATCGACACCATCGGCCAGGCCCTGCACGGTCACCCGGAATTGGCCAGCAACCGCTTTAAGGCCTGGATCGCCCAACGCCACCGCCAGATCGAAGCCCAGGAATTGATCTATATCGCCCACCAACTGGATTTTTTGGGTTATATTGAGGAAAGGGCAGTAGTGTCCGGTTAGAAAATTGCATGCGGTTGTTCTGCCCCCCTCACCCCAACCCTCTCCCCCCGAAGCGGGGGGAGAGGGAGTATTGATGTCACCGGGTTTAGTAACCATGAGGCATTAAATCGGTCCCAGCTGCTCCCCTCTCCCCAATGGGGGAGAGGGTCAGGGTGAGGGGGAAGTAATATTCTCAGAGCAAAAAGCGCCTTAGAGAATTTATGAATTGTTGAACGGCGCATAACAAGCATTCTTCTTTGCAAAAACCAAACCGGACACTGTTGAGAAAAAGGCAAGGGGCGCCAATCCAAAGTTTTTGCTGAAAGCTGAAAGCTGACCGCTCTTTAAGACAGGAGTTTCAACGTGTTCCAGGCGATCATCTACGACTGCGACGGGGTCCTGGTAGATTCCCGGGAAGCCAACCGGGCCTTCTACAACCACATCCTGGACCGCTTCGGGCTGGGTCCCCTGACCGAGGCGCAGCTTGCGGTGGTCCACGTCAGCACCGCCCAGGGGGCCATCGATTTCCTCTTCCAGGGCCATCCCGGCCGGGAAGAGGCGCAGGTTTATCAGAAGACCATCAACAACGACCCCTTTCTGCCCCTTATCCGCCTGGAGCCGAACATTCGGGAGGTGCTCATTCGCCTTCGGTCCCATTACCTGACCGCCATCGCCACCAACCGGGGTAAAAGCCTGCCCCTGGTGCTCCGGAAACTGGGCCTTACTGACCTCTTCGATCTGACCGTCACGGCCTACGATGTCACCCGGCCCAAACCGCACCCGGAGTGCCTCGAAAAAATTCTCACCCTATTCCAGATGGAGCCGGAGGCGGCCCTATACATCGGGGACGCCGCCCTGGACCAGGAGGTGGCCGCGGCCGCCGGAGTGCCCTTCGCGGCCTACAAAAACCCGGGGCTGACCGCCCGTTATCACCTCCAGTCCCATCTGGACCTGCTGGCGGTCCTCAAACTCTAACGGCCTCGCTTGAGTTTTCTTCCTAACGCCTGTTTTTTCTGCCCATTTTTTTCTTCTCCCCCAAACTCTCCTGGACCCCCCAAAAGTTATTTTCCCCTCCCCTGGTGGGAGGGGATTAAGGGGTGGGGGAGGAAATTTGGATTATTTTCGCAACCATCAACTCTAACGCCTTAACATTTTCCCCCAGCGCGGTTCTAAATACTTAAACGCACCAATCAATCCCTTGGGGAGGGAAGAGTCATGAACGGAAAACAACGCTTTTGGGGCCTGCGCCTGGGAAAGCAGTGGATATTGGTAGGTTTGCTGGGCTTGAGTTTGCTCGCGGGATGCGCCACGCCGAGTCAAAGCCCCTACCTGTACACGGGTGCCGGTCTGGGTGCGGCCCTGGGGGCCGGCATCGGGGCCGCCGCTAATCACCGGAATCCTTGGAAGGGAGCGGCGATCGGCGCTTTGCTCGGGGGTGCCGGGGGTGGTGTAGCCGGAGAAGCCTACGGGCGGTCGCAAACCCCTTATCAGCCGCAACAGTCGGGGTATTATCAACCCCAACAGCAGGAGTATTATCAGCCTCAGCAGGGGAGTTATCAGCCGGCCCCCTATTATGGGCCTCCGCCCGGCTAACCAGCCGGCCATGGTCAAACCGGATGCCGGTTGCCGGCAGGTTGCAAAAATGAGCCCCGGTGGGTGATCCCACCGGGGTTTTTTTATGGGGAAGAGTTGATCTGGAACGTGGAGCCCGAAAGTACCCCTAAGGCTTCCTGACCAGCAGGGTGGCGATGTCCACTTCATGCTGGGCGATGGTACGCATACGATCCAGAAGAGCCAGGAAGATGGGGGCCGCCTGGGGCAAGCAGAGGCCTTCAATCATGCGCTCTTCATGCTCAGTGGCAAAGGAAACGCAAGCTTGTCCCAACTTGCGGCCTTCCTCCAAGAGGTAGTTCTTCAGTAACGCATTATCGGTTTTGATGATATCCATTATCGAGCGGATCATGCCGGAGTGCTGGTCAAAGAGAAAGTTGGCCTGGGTCACGGCCTTCTCAGAGAAGAGGATCGCGCCACGAATTTTCCGCTCGATGGGGTCGGCACACTGGCCGATGTTGTCGCCGATGATCTTTAAGTGGTCCAGGATACCTTGGACTCGATTTGAAGCCAGCCGTTCGTCTTCTGATTTCCGGGCGATTAACGATTCCACTTGGCCGGCCATGTCATGAATAGCTTGCGCCACAAGGTTCCGGAGGGAGTGCAGTTCCCTCAGACTGGCCTGACTATGTCGATTGAAGGCATCCCGAGCTGCTCCCATCATGGTCAGAAACTTGTCAATAATGGGGCTAAGTGCCGCAACCTGCTCTTCGGTAAACTGGTCTACCACCATGATGAGCCTCCTATGAATTTATTTATGACAATTAAAATAATCATCCTTACCGCAAAATCCACCCTGCGGCGAGGTTAGAACTGCCTGATCCTATGGAAAGATGGGACCTGGCCGGGCAACCACGGGGGGGCGCTCCCAGCGTAACCGCATTTCCGGGCCGCGCCCCTCGGCGTTGTTTAAGGGGGTCTGCGAGTCCCCCAGATTGGGCTAATGCCGGCTCACTGCCGGCCTTCCGCCTCCGCCACGTGCCGTATCACCTTGATGACGCTGTCCGGGTTGAGGGAAATGGAATCGATGCCGCAGGAAACCAGAAACTCGGCGAAATCGGGGTAATCACTGGGGGCCTGGCCGCAGATGCCCACCTTGCGGCCGGACAGATGGGCGCTGGTGATGAGGCTTCGGATCATCCGCGTCACCGCCTCGTCCCGCTCATCGAAGAGTTCGGAGAGTTCCGAGGAATCCCGGTCCACCCCCAGCACCAATTGGGTAAGGTCGTTGCTGCCGATGGAAAAGCCGTCGAAGCGCTCGGCGAATTTTTCCGCCAGGATGACGTTGGACGGAATCTCGACCATGACATAGACTAGAAGCCCCGCCTCGCCCCGTTTCAGGCCGTTGTCGGCCAATACCTGAAGCACCCGGTCCGCCTCCTGCAAGGTGCGGCAGAAGGGAATCATGACGATGACGTTGGCCAGACCCATCTCTTCCCGGACCCTTTTCACGGCCCGGCACTCCAGGGCGAACCCCTTCCGGTAGCGGTCGCTGTAATACCGCGACGCGCCCCGAAAACCCAGCATGGGGTTGTTTTCCTGGAACTCGAACTGACGGCCGCCGATGAGGTTGGCGTATTCGTTGGTTTTAAAATCACTCATGCGGACGATCACCGGCTCGGGATATTGGGACGCGGCGATCTTGGCGATCCCCCGGGCCAGGTTGTCCACAAAATATTCCACCTTGTCCTCGTACCCCTCGGTCAGGGCCAGAATCTCCCGGCGGGTCCCCGGGTCCGTCACCTGGTCGAAATGGAGCAGGGCCAGGGGGTGAATCTTGATGATACTGTTGATGATGAATTCCATGCGGGCCAGGCCGATGCCCTTAACCGGCAGGCGCCACCAGCGGAAGGCCGCCGCAGGGGAGGCGATGTTCATCATGATCCGGGTCCGGGTCTCAGGCAGGTTCGACAGGTTGACCTCCGTTTCCCGAAACTTGAGGAGGCCCTCATAGACATACCCCTGGTCACCCTCGGCCCCGGAAATGGTGATCTCCTGGCCGTTCTTCAGGATCTCCGTGGCCTTACCGGTCCCGACGATGGCGGGAATGCCCAACTCCCGGCTGACGATGGCCGCGTGGCAGGTGCGCCCCCCATGGTCCGTGACGATGCCCCGGGCCCGCTTCATGATGGGCACCCAGTCGGGGTCCGTCATTTCGGTGACCAGAATGGCGTTAGCCTTGAACCGGGCAATATCCGCGGCGCTCTTGATGCGGCAGACCCGCCCGGCGGCAATGGCCTCCCCGATGGCCAGGCCGGTGAGCAGCCTTTTGCCCTCTTGCTGTAACTCATAGGTTTTGAGGGAGCCGGCTTCCCGGCGGGATTGGACGGTTTCCGGGCGGGCCTGGACGATGAATAACCGGCCGCTGTCGCCATCCTTGGCCCATTCGATGTCCATGGCCTTGCCGTAATGCTGTTCGATAGTGACCGCCCAGCGGGCCAGGGTTAAAATCTCGGCGTCTGACAGGACGAAGGTATTGCGCTCATCCCTGGCGGTATCCAGGTTCTTGGTGGTCTTGGTGCCGCCCACGGCGTACACCAGCTTCTTTTCCTTGGCCCCCAGGTTTTTTTCGATAATGGGGATGAATCCCGGGTTGGCCAGCAGGGGTTTGAAGACCATGTATTCATCGGGGTTCACCGTACCCTGAACCACGTTCTCGCCCAAACCCCAGGCGGCGTTGATGACCGCCACGTCCCTGAAGCCCGTCTCCGTGTCGATGGTGAACATGACGCCGGAGCCGGCCTTGTCGGACCGGACCATCTTCTGCACCCCGATGGAAAGCGCCACCCGCAGGTGGTCGAACCCCTTTTCCTGCCGGTAGACCATGGCCCGGTCGGTGAACAGGGAGGCATAGCACCGTCGGCAGGCCTCTATGAGTTCGTGGTCCCCGGTAACATTCAGAAAGCTCTCCTGTTGTCCGGCAAAGCTGGCATCGGGCAAATCCTCGGCGGTGGCGCTGCTCCTCACCGCCACGTCCACGTCATTGACGTTGTAGCGCCGGCCCAGCTCATGGTAGGCAATGCTGATGGCCGCCGTGATTTCTTGGGGGAATTGGGCCCGGAGGAAGAGGCGGCGAATGGCCTTGCCGGTCTCCTCCAGGGACTTCGCCCCCTGGCGCCAGTCCTTAAGCAGAGCCTCAATCTTACCGCTCATATTATTGACTTTGAGGAATTCCCAGTACGCCGCGGCGGTGGTGGCAAACCCGTGGGGCACTGGAATGCCCCGATCCTTGAGGGTGCGGACCATTTCCCCCAGGGAGGCGTTCTTACCGCCCACCAGAGGCACATCGGTGTTGTTCAAGGTTTCAAACCAGCGCACATACCGGTCGTCTTGGTGCATGTCGCCTCCCTAATGTGGCGTTCCTCAATCAGTGCGGTATTAACGACCAAGAATTAGCACCCCCCTTTTCTCAAACTTATCCTTACCCACAAGTTTTTCTGGCTGGTGGCACAGCCTTTCCAGGCTGTGCGAAAATCCTCGCACCGGCTAAACCACCATGGTCGTTTGGGGCCACCTCCAATCATGAAATTCCTCGTAGGGGCGGTTCGCGAACCGCCCCTACGGGCGGACTTTCACGGTAAAGATGCACAGCATCTCCCGCACTTCGTCCAGCCAGGCCTGCCGCTGGGCGGGGGTGCTGGTCACCACCACAGCAAAATTTTTGCGGTAAAAGAGCCGGATCCCGCACAACCCGAAGATGCAGTTTTTCCAGAGAGTTTCCAGCGGGTCGCCGAAGACTGCCAGTTCCCGCTCCCGGGGGGTGTTAGAGGTGGTGAACACCACCGCGGCTTTGGCCTGGAGCAGCCCCACCGGAACGCCGTCGCCGGAGTCGCCCTCCTGAAACCGGTAGGCCACCTCCGGCCGGAGCACCCGGTCCACCCAGCCCTTCAGGATGGCCGGCGGCTGGCCCCACCAGTTGGGATGGACGATGACGATGCCCTGGGCCTGGGCGATCTCCCGACAGTGCCGCGCCAGGTCAGGGTGCAGGAAGGCCTCCCGCTCGAGTTCGGGTGCCAGCAGCACGGGATCGAAGTTGTCCTGGTAGAGGTCATGAAACCGGACCTCATGCCCCTGGGTCTTTAAGGTATGCGTTGCGGTGGCGGCGATGGCGTGGTTGAAGCTGCCGTGCCGGGGATGAGCCAGGATTACCGAGAGGATGGCCATGACGACTCCTAGGGGGCAGGCAAGGCCGAGTCACCCCCCAGCAGGTGCAATTCCCTTACACCTGCCAGAGTAGCGTTTGTAAGCCGCACACCCGGAAAGCGGCGCTTGGCCGGCCGAGAGAAATCAGACGTTTGAGGAGTTTTTGAAACGAAGGCCCAGAAATACCGCGGAAAAACAGCCTGGCCGTGCACCCTCCTTCGAATCCGCCACAACCGAGGACCGTGTCCAGAGGGTTGATGGATTAGAATCCGCCGCGACACAGACCGCCTTGTTTACCGCTGCTTCCTTCCGGACCTGACGGGGTTCACAAGCGTCTGTTGCGCAGGGTCCAATCCGCCGCCCTGGTCAGCAGTCAACGGCAGCGCTGCAATCCTCTAAGAGGGACTTCAACCCCGCATAAGCGGTTTTCGGGTTACAGGGCACCGCTAGCTCCCCATCTAGCACGACCAGGTTGAAAAAACGGCTCAGCGATCGACGCGTTCCCGCAGTTCCTTGCCGACCTTGAAAAAGGGCAATTTCTTCCCGTCAACCTTGATGAGATCGCCGGTCTTTGGGTTGCGGCCTTTATAGCCATTGTAAAATTTCACCTTGAAACTGCCAAAGCCGCGAATTTCGATGCGTTCCTTTTGCACCAGGGCATCGGCCATGTTCTCAAAAACGGCGTTGACCACCATTTCCGCCTTCTTCAAGGTGATATTCTCAGCTTTGGCCAGAGCTTCGATGAGTTGCGACTTGTTCATCCCGCTCTACTCCTTGGGGCGTGCGCCGAAGCCCTTACCGGGGCTGGCAGCTCGATCGCCTATAAGCTAATTTAGCTAAAATAATAAAGAAAAACCCGCCTGAGGTAAAGGAAAAAATGCAGGCCGACGTCAAGAGACGCCACCGAACCCCGGTCCACCCTTCCCGGGGTCATAGCCACAACCGGAAAAGGTTTTGCGGCACAGCCTTGCTGGTGGCTCACCGGAGCACTCTTCGGCAGGTTGGCCTACTCCCGCCGGTTGGCTTAAAGGTTAGTCATTTTTTATCCATTTGGCAAGGATTGCGGCACCCGGACGAGTCGGCGGCGGAGTCCAACCCGGGGGAACCACGCCGCAGTGATGTGCGCTGAGGCAAAATTTAGTAAAATAAACCAGAATACCCCATGCAAAGATCCAGCCGCGCGGGGTGAAGGTGGAACGCCGGGTGGACAGGCTAGACGGAGGACTCCCCATGGATAGCAAATGCATCAATTTCCGGGTGGCGGGCCTGGTTAAGCAGGGCGGGTTTGTGTGAAGCGGTTGCCCCGACGCCGTGCGCGCCGCCATCACCGATCTCCGGGGTATCCTGGAAGTAGCCTATGACGCCCAGGAGGACCTGTTTACCGTTCGCTTCGATTCCCAACAGGCCGGGGTGGAAGATATCTTTGCCGCCGTCTTTCTGGCCGGGAGACAAACGGGACAGGACTATTTGCCCCAGATGGTCTCCTGAGGGCCCCCTCCGAAAAGGGGGACCTTTTACTTTTAGGGCTCCGGCCTGATTAAGGGGCCGCCACTGATGCGCTTAAATCTCTCTGCGCCCCCGCCCCGCCGCTGCTGGTGGCCGATAGGGTTTCCGATGCCGGCTGATATAGAGGATTAGGCGGCATGGGTATGTTCTCATCACGATAGATCTGGTCATTGATTTGATCACCCATTTTGGCCATACTCATCAGGGAAATAATCACTATTCCCAGGAATACGCCCAACACAATCACCGCCAAAACAATCAGTATTCCCATGGTATCCCTCCCCGCAGGCGTCTTCATTCCTACTTTGAGCACCTGGCCGTAGGGTTTGTTGTAATACGCTTGGCAAAAAGATCATATTCCCAAAAACCCTATTTTTTCGGGGGGTAATACCTATTTTTCCTTGGGGAAATGGTTAACCAGTCCTTAAACTACGGGATACTGGCAGGGTAAATTGGATTGGTGACGGGAGGGTCTAGGCGGAGGATAGGTAGTCCAGTCTCCGGGAACCGCCATCCCCGCGCCCCAATCTGCAGGGCGTTAAGACCTGGGGAGGGCGGCAACCCCGGTTCAAGGCTTGAGGGGATCTACCTGGGAATATCCTTCGGCTGGATCGGGCAGTTCCCCGGCCTCAGGCTTCGCCCGGGAATAAACCACCAAAGAGGAAAATAGAAAACCAAACAGAACGCCAATGAATAATCCGGCATAAAAGGCGATCATGCCCATCTTGCCTGCCTCCTCAATCCCCCTGCGTGGCCCCCCAATCTGCCTTTAACGCATGGAACCTTACCGGCCCGGTGCCTTCGTCTCAGTCTGCGGGGAAGAGCCTGGCGTGGTATTCCTCCTAAGGTCTTATAATCTGGTATCAACCGGGATGATTATCTAATGGAGAAGATG
>JAHIKF010000209.1 GCA_018897875.1 Pseudomonadota bacterium
ACTGCTCACTGCTCACCGCTCACTGTCTCTAATATGCTCCCCGGTTCTGGAAGAGCCGCGGCTTAATTGGCTTTAATTGCGGCGCCTCTCCCGTCGGCAGGCCCCGCGCCAGGCATACCGCCCCTTCCAGAGCGTCCGGCCCATCGTCGTGCAGCGTCCGCGACGGGAAGAAGAGCAACTGCTCCACCAGCAGTTCCTGGTCCGAATGCCCCCGGATAAAGCGAATCTTGCCCCGCTCCAACAGCGGCGACAGGCCGGCCACCCGGGTCTCTTTGGCGATGCGGTGGGTCACCCCTCTCAGGGGCAGAAATTGGCCCCGCTCCACCCCTAAACGGTCGAACTCCTTGAGCAGTAACCGCTGAAAGAGGTTGTCTTCCACCCCTACCAGTTGATAGCCGAATTGCTGGTGCCGGTTGAAAATGGCGCGCATAATCTGATCCAGTGTGGTTTTCTGGATGACCGCATCCATCACGTAAATCACCATTTCCTTCCGGTCCCAGCCCACCGTGATAAAAGCCTTGTAATCCGCAGTGGCCCCGGTCTCCAGAGAAGGATCAAAGAAACCCGTTACCGCCAGGTCCCGATCTTTCAAACTGTCCGGATGATAATAGTGAATCCAGTCTTCCTGGAAAAAACCGCCGTCCGGCGCCGGTTCATTCATCTTCTCCCGGTTGAAGGCCACGGTGCCCATCAACTGCTTTTGCAGCTTGAGCCGGGCCACCGGGTGCCGGGCCTCCCACAATGACGACCCGTCTTCCTGGTAGGCCCGGTAAAGCCGCCGCTGAAAATGGCAGTAGGGTTCATCCTGACTGGTCAGCATCACGTGCAGGGCGCTGTGCCACCTAAGAATGGTACCGATGATCATCAAGGTGCCCCGAGCGTCCACCGCGGGATAGACTGCCGATTTCACCCAGTCCAGGATGGATTGGACGATTTCGGGGTTCCGCACGTTGGTGTCATTCTCCAGGTCATCCAGGATGACCAGATCCGGCCGCCACTGCTTGTGCTTGAGACCCCTGAGGCGCTGCCCCCGTCCCCGAGCTTTTATCCGGATGTCGTTCAAGGTCACGAAATCGTCCACCGGCTTGTTGCCTTTGACCAACTCGCCGAAATCCTGGTGCAGTCTCTCGTTGTAGAGCAGCTCCAGATAAATGTAGCCGGTGAGATCCGAGGCCAGGTCTTCGGTGTCGCTGCCGATCAGGATGAAATGCCGCTTCCGGAAACAGACCTGGTGGAGGACATAGCCGAAGGAGCACACCGTGGTTTTGGCGAACTCCCGGGGGGCGGCCACCGCCATGGGCGTCACCACCTCATCGTGCCGCTGCTCCAGCATCCGGATCAGCTCATGGTGAAAAGGCGCCGGGCCGTGGGGGAAATAGTGCGGCAGATAGGTGCGGCAGAAATACAGGGGATCACTTGCGGCCCGCTCTAGCCGCTGCTTGTGCTTTTCTTCGCTGTCGGCCCAGAAAGGCATCACTTCCAGCGACAGACGCATCAGAATCTTATCGGCCCGCTTGCGAAACTCGCTCTTGGTCAACTTTTTGTTTAAGGTCATGGCGCTTCCCTGTGCCGGTGGGGCGGGCGTCCGTGCCCGCCATCAGAATCAGCCCTGGTTCACTGTTGCCTGCTTGTGCGGGGCGCCCGGCGCCCCGCCCTCGGCTATCCGCCAGATCAGGATTCTTCCTCAAGTTGCCGGAAAAACTCCTGTACCCGGTACGAAATCCGCTTCAATTCCTCCTGATCCTTCACCCACCCCCGCAAGAATTCGATAAACCGGTCCATCACTTCCAGGGCCGCCGCCCGCATGTCCCATCCCTGGCTGCACAATCGGTCGAGGAGGGTCACAAGCTTGGTGATTTCATCCAGTTCCTGCGTCTTCAGGTCGCCCTTGACAATGAGTCGGCCGGCCTTTTCCCTTAAGACCCCCTTCAAGGCCTCTCCCAGCCATCGGGGCGATACCGGTACCTGCCGCCGTTTTTCTTCCCATCTCTCTTCCTGGTGCCACCGCTTCAGGGTTACCAGGGCCACCGGCAGCAGTTGCTGAATCTCTGCCAGGTCCTTGCCCGCCAGGTAGAGTGATTGGGCGTCTTCCCCATAAAGATCACGTTTTCCCTGCTTGCTTCTTTTGTTGATTCCCGTCATGATTGCCTGGATATATGTCAAAGTCCGTGTAATCTCCAGCACGCCTGGAACAGTTGTCTCTCAGCCCTGATTTCTCCCCGCAGCCGGTGTCAACCATTCCTGCCCCCACGTCTGCCCTCCCCTCTTTCCCTGCCTTGCCGGTTCGTTTTCAGCCCTTTCCTTTACACCCTCGATCCGGGCGGAACCAAAGTTTTCGTAGGGTGCGTCCTACGCACCACTGCGGACGGGACGCCATCCCTGCTTTCCATCCTTTACGGGTGGGCCGAAGGCCCATGAATGACTCCCCCAAAAATCCCGCTTCCCCTCAATAAACCTCGGCCATCTTATCCCTGACCGCGCTCTCCAGGATCCTCACCGTGCCTCCGGTGATCTTGACGCCCTTGAGCTTGCCTTCCCAAAACCAGCGGTACACCGTGGATCGGGATACCGCCAGGCGGTGGGCTACTTCCCTGGGTCTTATCAGACGTTCTTGGGCCATTTCTTCTCCCTCCCTTTTCTGGCGCAACTGCTCTTACCCAATTCAAGATTCGTGCAACCTGAAAGACACCTGTCTTATCCTGTCCCATATCCCGCGGTTTGCCTGCAGCCGGGGACGCCTCCAGGGGATAAAACCGCGGCAAGACCCCCCGCGGCTTTAGACCCCTTGGGCAAGCCCAGCCTCATTCACCGGCATTGAGCTTGCATTGCTGCAGGCTGCAAATCCTGGTCTCTATAAGCATGACGATTTAAAAACATTACCGGCTGAAGGGATCAACTGACCCGGCAGGCTGGCTGGCCCGGGAGGACGAAAGGCTTCAGGTGGGCGGCAATCGGTATAGGGGGATTGGGCAATTTCTAGGGGAATTATCTAAAAGCCCCCTTAATTTCGGGGGGTATATGACTTGGTTGGGAAGCACCTCAGGCCAAATTACTTGGCAGGTAGAAGGGGCGCTGCCCATCTCCAAAAAAAGTTTTCTCGGCAGTTCCTCATGGGTCTGTGGCCCACCCAAAACTCATAAAATACCGGTGGGGCGGGCCTCCGTGCCCGCCGGCGGGTCAGCCCATGGTGCGCAGTGCGCACCCTACATTTTTTCCTGACCACTGCCCACTAACCACTGACCACTTTTCAAGACAGAAAAATTGGCTTGCCCCTTGCATTTAAAATTCACCAGGACCTTCAAGGAAGATAAATCTGCAACCGCAAGGAGGCTAAAAGATGGAATTATTAATCCAAAAGCGTTTTTTCCGGCCGGATGAGGCCGCGGCGATCCTGGTTATCTCCCGCCGCACCGTCTACCGGATGATTCGTGACGGTCGGATCCCCGGGGTCAAGTGGGGCTGCGGCCCCTGGCGCATCCCCCGGGAAAGCCTGGCCTGTCTCCTGCCGGGCGAGAAATTTTAGACCCGCCCCATCACCGCCCGGCTTTATTACAACCTGGCCCGCCCTGGACCCGGCCATCTCTCTTCAGCATGGGGAGAACCCCGGGGTCTGGGGCGCATCTCCCGCCTCTCCCGCCTGAATTAAGCCAACCGCACAATTCACCTTGCATTTTCCGCTCGCGAAACGTAAACTAATCTATGGTAAAATCAATATAATTGACACAACCATGGCTTCTGCCTGCGTTTAAGGACCCAATGAATAACCGTTTGAGCCCATTTTATAAGAATATCGCCCTGTGGCTGCTCATTACCCTGGTAATGATCTTCCTGTTCAATTACTTCAACAGCGTCGAACACGCCCGCGGCAAGGCCACCATCAATTACAGTAAATTCATCGATCTCGTCAAAGCTGACAAGGTCCATAAAGTCACGCTCCAGGGCGATGAAATCTCCGGCGAAATGGACGAAGGCAAAGCCTTCAAGAGTTACGCCCCCACCGACCCGGATCTGATCAAACTCCTCCAGGCTAAGAAGGTGGAGATCACCGCCAAGCCCAAGGATGATTCTCCCTGGTACACCACCCTGCTGGTCTCCTGGCTGCCCATGCTGGTCCTGGTGGGCGTCTGGATCTTCTTTATGCGGCAGATGCAGTCCGGCGGCGGTAAAGCGATGTCCTTCGGCAAGAGCAAGGCCCGGCTCATGACGGAATCCACTGTCAAGATCACTTTCAGTGATGTGGCCGGCATCGAGGAATCCAAGGAGGAAGTGTCGGAAATCATCGATTTCCTTAAAGATCCCAAGAAGTTCACCCGACTGGGAGGCCGCATCCCCAAGGGGGTTCTCCTGGTGGGCGCCCCAGGCACCGGTAAAACCCTCCTGGCTAGGGCCATCGCCGGCGAAGCCGGGGTTCCCTTTTTCAGTATCAGCGGGTCCGACTTCGTGGAAATGTTCGTGGGCGTAGGGGCCGCCCGGGTGAGGGATCTGTTCGTCCAGGGCAAAAAAAGCGCCCCGTGTATCGTCTTCATCGACGAAATTGACGCCGTGGGCCGTCACCGGGGCGCCGGCTTAGGCGGCGGCCACGATGAGCGGGAACAGACCTTGAACCAACTCCTGGTGGAAATGGACGGCTTTGAGGCCAATGAAGGGGTTATCCTCATCGCCGCCACCAACCGCCCGGACGTCCTGGACCCGGCCTTGCTGCGGCCCGGCCGCTTCGATCGTCAGGTGGTGGTCCCCATCCCCGACCTCAAGGGGCGGGAAGCCATCCTCAAGGTCCATACCCGCCGCACTCCCCTGGCCGACTCCGTCGACCTTTCCATCCTGGCCCGGGGCACCCCCGGATTTACCGGCGCCGACCTCGAGAACCTGGCCAACGAAGCCGCCCTCTTCGCAGCCCGCC
>JAHIKF010000210.1 GCA_018897875.1 Pseudomonadota bacterium
CTGTTCCGAAAAGTCTTTCGTAGGGTGCGTCTTACGCACCATGAGCTTATGGCCGCGGCGGGCACGGAGGCCCGCCCCACCCACCTTTTCATGTTTTACGGGTGGGCCGAAGGCCCATGAGCAACTGCCTTGAAAAGTTCCCGTAGGGGCGGTTCGCGAACCGCCCCTACAACGGCTTTTCATAATTTATGGGTGGGCCCAAGGCCCATGAATGACTGCCATCATAAAAAACCTGGCGACCTAATCTACCCCCTCTCCCCCCGCTTCGGGGGGAGAGGGTTGGGGTGAGGGGGGCGATATCTGACGTGAGCGTAGTTATGCAATCCTGTACTAAGGCAACTGTGGGGCTTTTGCCACAATCGCCGAAAAGTTGTGTCTTTTTTACCACACCAGAGGCCAGGCCGAAAACCCGGTTTGGCCCTATCACGCCAAAAAATCAACTATACCGGCTAGTTAACCTTTTAATGACGAACGGCGTCTCACCGTAAAATCCTGGTACAGGCCTTGCACCCTGTCCTGACAAGGGGAGTATATCATGTGGCAACAGACTCTGGCGCAGCCGTTGACTTTTTCCGGCATCGGCCTTCATTCGGGCCGGTCGGTGAAGGTCACGATTTATCCGGCTGCCGCCAACCACGGCTTGCGGTTCGTGCGGGCGGACCTGCCAGGCCAGCCGGAGATCCAGGCCCATTACAGCAAGGTGGTGGACACCCTCCGGGCCACTACGCTGGGTGAGGGGAGGGCGACGCTCTCCACGGTGGAGCACCTGCTGGCCGCCCTGCTGGGCGCCGGGGTGGACAATGCCCGCATTGCGGTGGAGGGGCCGGAAGTCCCCATCATGGATGGGAGCGCCGGTCCTTTCGCCGTGCTTCTGGCCGAGACCGGGTTCAAGACGCTGCCCTGGCTCCGGGCCTACCTCCGGGTGCACCGCCCGGTGGAACTCCGGGAGGGGGACCAGTGGATGCGGGTGGTCCCCGGCGAGCCCCGGATCACCTATACCATCGATTTCAACCACCCGCTGATCAAGCGGCAGCGTTTCACCGTGCCCCTGGCCTCCGAGGCCTTTGCCCGGGAGATCGCTTCGGCCCGCACCTTCGGCTTCTTGAAGGAAGTGCAGTATCTTCAGACCAACGGCCTGGCCCTGGGGGGGTCCCTCGACAATGCCGTGGTTATGGATGATTCCGAGGTTTTGAACCCCGGCGGCTTCCGCTTCCCGGATGAGTGTGTGCGCCACAAGATTTTGGACGCGGTGGGGGACCTGGCGCTCTTGGGCCTGCACCTGTATGGCCGCCTGGAAGTGAGCCGGGGCAGCCATGAATTCCATCTCCGGTTTTTAGAGCACCTGATGGCGCAAGAGGCGGCCTGGCGCGTCTGGGTGCCGACGCCTTACACCCCGGAAAAACCAGCCGCCTGGTTTCAACCCACCCTGTGGGAGGGGGCGACCGCTTAAGATTTGTGTACTGTAGTTAGTGGTTATGGGGGGGGAGGGCAGGCCACGGGGCCTGCCCTTTTTTATGGAAAGAGCGTTCAGCGGTCAGCGGTCAGCTTTCAGCTTTCAGCAAAAATAACGGTGCGGGGTTTTCGGGGGCGCATCGTTTTGTCCAATGTTTGGGAGTCTGTCAGGCTTTTAAAGCCGCGATTGCATTGTCTAACTAATTATAAAATTAGACAAAATAGTACATTTTGTCTAGTTATAGCGATTGAAATCTAACTCACGGCCGTTTACTAAGGGTGTTCAAATTTACGCCAAGCCATTCCGCGAAACCTTCTAAACTAAACTTCTGTAATTCTCCCTCCCCCTCGACTCCCACCTGCTTGTCTGCCAAAAAAGCTGCTACCATTTCTCCATCCATGGCGGCAATACCTGCTCTTCGACAAAGCGACCAGCCGTCACTGCTAATCTGCCCCGTAGTAAAAAAAAGCATAATGATGGGATCACAAGCTCGGATTTTGAGCTGAGGAAGGTCTCCATCTCTGGGAAAAGCCCGAACTCGGCCTAAAAAAGCCGAACCAGCCAAGGCCCTAATATCAGGAGTTGATATCTTCGAGTCAGGGTAGTGTTTTGCTTGGCCCAAAAGCCATAGAACAAGGTCTGTCTCAAAAACTGGAAACAATGCACCATGACCTGTAAGGTCGCCTATGGACATCCTCCCAAAGAAGTCAATCCCTTGGTCCCCACGATAGGGGGTCAAGACTGGCTTGGGAACTCCAAGTAGCCCGAGAAGACGAGAGCATACCTTTTCAAAAAGCTCTGGGGTTAAATCCCGCAGGAAATCGTAATAATTCCTCCAGCGAAGCCTCCGGCGTTTCTGCTCCTTCACTTCTGGCGTATCGCAAGGCTCAACAAAGCAACCCCCTTGTATCTTGTAATCAGAAACACTGTTAAAGCCAAAGCGCGGTTGCTTCCCCTCTTCGATGCTCTTCTTCCAGTGTTTTGCAAGGCGATTTTGAACCTTTGGGGCCCATAAAGCGGCTTTTTCTTCCGGCACAAACCCCAATTCTGGGTACCTGGTAACAATTCTCTCTATGACGGCCTCCAACGGTTCAGGGGGGGCGTCGAGAGGCAAATCTGACAAAATGATCTCAGCTACCGTTGTTGGGCCTAGTTTCATAGGTCAAGCTTATTGTCTGTGAGCTTCATCCAGTCGCCCAAAGTTTCCTTAAGGAGGGAGTACAATTCCCGCAATGGAAATGTGTCTGTTGGGGACAAGGATTTTAATGTGCTCGTAGGCATTTTTCTTAACGTTTGACTGGCCGCTTGAATACGAGGGTTCCAGTTTGGTGCGGTCGAAGCCTTCGCCACAGCAAGAGCTTCATTGAACGATTTATCGGGATCGAGTAGGCATTCCTGTGCCTCAATGTTTCCGATAATTTCCCTTAAGTTTCGTACATCCAAATAGGTGCGAATCTTAGGTTCGCGTGCACGAGCCGCTTCCTCTTCCTCCTCAGGACTATGTGGAGCGAGAAGCTTATAAAAACTCTCAAGGTTGTCTTCGTCAGAAAACCTATATTCGTCCTCGTGCCACCCTAGCCATTCTTTTACCTTCACGACGGAGACGGCCTCGTGAAAGAGTCGATACATCTTCGGGTCAGTTAATGTCCCAAATTCCTCATCGTTTTGCATCTGTTCCAGGGCCTTAAGAGCACGATATCGGCGGGTCGCCTCATGTGCAGACATACCGATTTGCTTTGCCGCTTCACCGAGACTCAATCCGAAATCATCGACAAGCTCCACAACAAGCTTTGCACGCTGGTAGCCTCCCCACTGCTTGATGCCCGAAACGTGACGCAGCCCCATAAGAATGTGCTGAATGGTCTTGATGTCATCTTCTCCGCCTTTTAGAACTATGGCAGGGAGTTTATCAAAGCTCTCGATAAGGCTTCCTGAAACTGGCGAACCACCGGAGCTGTCCCGTTTAAGCCAACGCATGGCGGCCACACGACGATTACCTTCTACAACCAAAAAAGACCCCTCTTTAAATTCGTAGGCCTTCACGACCAATGTCTCGACAGGAATATAACCATTGGCTTCGATCGATTCTTTGAGTGCTCGGAGTTCTTCCCTACCGTCGAGCTTAATGAGTTCTTCCGCACGTTGCTGCACACCGGCTTCATGGATTCGATTTGGCGTCACCTTGATGTACTGATCCATATCGAAGAATCTGTAGTTATTTGGATCAAGCAGCAATTGGTCCAGGCCAACTTCCTCCGGTTTATATTCCATGACCTTGCTCCTTCTGAAGTAACTTCTATGCGGAATTTTCGACACGCTGTTCAATGTAGCCCATGATTATGACCCTGCCACGAATCCAGCCCAACGTAAAGGAATGATTTTTCTGACTGGACAAAATACTTCATTTTGTGCAGTATAAGGTGCAAAAGCCTGATGTACTGTTCCTTATATAGGAAGAATAAGCATCAGGGTTCTCCCACCGCTTCTCCCACCAGCACTTCCCCCTGGCGCCGGTCAAAGCGCACCATTACCCGGCGGTTGCGCAGCGCCGGCGGGCCGGGGAAGGTTACTCGCAGGTAGTGGTCGCTTAGGCCCTGAAGCCAGCCCTCCGGCTCTGCCGGGCCTTCCACCAGCACTTCCCGGACCTGGCCCAGTTGGGCCTCAAGAAACTTTTCCTTCTGGGCCTGGCCTAACTCACGCATGATCCGGGCTCGCGCTTGCACCAGGTTGCCCGGCAAGGGAGGCAGGTCGGCGGCGGGGGTGCCGGGGCGGGGCGAATAGGGGAAGACGTGCAGGTAGGTCACGGGGAGTTCGGCTACCAGGGTCCGGGTGGCCTCAAAGTCGGCGGCGCTCTCGCCGGGAAACCCCACCAGGACGTCCAGGCCCAGGCCCGCCCCGGGAAAACGCCGGCTGATCTCCTGGACCAGGTCCCGAAACTCTTCCGGGCCGTAAGGGCGGCCCATGGCGGCCAGCACCGGGGCGGCGCCGCTCTGGAGCGGTAAATGGAAGTGGGGGCAGAAGTCCCGCCAGGCCGCCAGTTCGTCCAGGAGTTCCGGGGTCACCATCATGGGCTCCAGGGAAGAAAGCCGCACCCGGAAGGGCCAGGTCTTTTTCGTAAGGCGCCGCACCAGGGCGGCAAGGCTGCCGGCCGGGGAGTGGTCCAGCCCGTACTGGCCCAGGTCCACCCCGGTGAGAACCACTTCCCGGTAGCCCAGAGCGGCCAGCTTATGAAAGGCCGCCAGCACCGCGGCGGGGTCCAGGCTGCGGCGGGGGCCTCGGACCTTGGGCACGATGCAGTAGCGGCACTGGTGGTTGCAGCCCTCCTGGATCTTGAGCCAGGCCCGGGTGTGGCCGGGGGTTTGGTGGACTTCCCAGGCTTGGAAGGGCGGATGCGAAGAGAAGGTTCCGACCAAACGCCGCAGGCCCTTGAACGGCTCTCCCACGTTCAGCGACTTTTTTTCGGAAATTACTTCCTCCCCCTCCCCTGGTGGGAGGGGGCTGGGGGGAGGGGGATTAATATTTTCACCCCCACCCCAACCCTCCCCCATCAAGGTGGAGGGAGAAGCGGCCTCAACTAATAGATGCCCTGGATAATCACTCAGCAGGTGGCCCAGGCGCCCTTTTTCCTGGTTGCCGAAAACGGCCTGCACCCCCGGCAGGGCCGCCACTTCCGCCGGGGCCCGCTGTCCATAGCAGCCGGTGACCCAGAGGGGCGTTTCCGGGTGCTCCCGGGCCAGGCGGCGTATAGCCTGGCGGGCCTGCTGGTCGGCCCGGGCGGTGACGGTGCAGGTGTTCACTATCACCAGGTCCGGGTCGGCCCCCGGGGCCGCGGCGCTCCACCCCAAACCCGTGAGCTCCCGGGCCATCCCGGCCGTGTCACACTGGTTCACCTTGCAGCCGAAGGTAATGAGGCGGAAGAGGCGGTTTTCGGTGGCCATTTTCAAGGGCTTCGGCTAAAGGAATCGAAATCGTCAATTTTTGCTAAAACTTGGGAAAAAGAAATGGAGGCCTCGAAAACTGTTTTGCCCCTATATCAATCATTATCATAACTTTTGGGAGGTAATACCGAGTTTCGGTCAAAAATTTACAGGCGAAACGTAGGGGCGCACCTATGTGTGTGCCCTCAGGGGGGACACGCGGGTCTCCGCACCCGCCGGGTCGGCCAATGGTGCGCGGTGCGCACCCTACGGCTGACTACTGGCCACTGACTACTGACTACTTCATCCGCGCCTCGATCCAGCCGCCGCCCAGGACCCGGTCGCGATCGTAGAAGACCACGGCCTGGCCCGGGGCCACCGCCGACTGGGGCGTGGCAAAGGCGACCTGCACCGAACCGTCGCCCTGGGGGGTAATCCGGGCCCGCACCCCGGGATGGCGGTAGCGGATCACCGCCGCGGCCTCGATCTCGCCGGCCGGGGGAGTGATGAGCCAGTTCATCCCGGAGGCCGTGAGCCCCGGGGATAGCAGTTCCTCCCGGTGTCCCAGTACCACCCGGTTGGTTTCCGGTTGGATCTCGATAACGTAGAAGGGTTCCCGGGCGGGGATCCCCAGGCCCCGGCGCTGCCCCACGGTATAGCTTTCGACCCCGCGATGCCGGCCCAGGAGGCGCCCCCGGGGGTCGACGAAATCGCCGGGAGACGCTTCGATGCCCCGCCGGGCCTGGAGGAATTCCCGATAGCCGCCTGTGGGGATGAAGCAGAGCTCCATGCTCTCAGGCTGGTTTTCCCGGACCGGCAATCCCGCCTGGCGAGAGAGGCGCCACACCTCCTCTTTGGTCATCTGCCCCAGGGGGAAGAGGAGGTTTGGCAGCAGGCTGAGAGGCAGGCGGCTGAGGAAATACGACTGATCCTTGCGGCGGTCCACTCCCCGGAACAGGCCCGGGACGTCGTGGTCGTCCAGGTTTTGCCGGGCGTAGTGGCCGGTGGCCAGGTGGGTGACCCCGCTTTTTTTGAGGTAGTCCCACAGGTAGCCGAACTTGATGGTCGCGTTGCAGCGGACGCAGGGGTTGGGGGTGCGGCCCCGGACATACTCCGAGACAAAATAATCCAGCACCTCCCGGGCGAATTCGGCTTGCAGGTCGAGCACCGTGAGGGGAATTCCCAGGTAGTGGGCCAGGGCTTCCACCCGGTCTGGCGGGGCCGCCAGGGGAGACAGACGCAAGTGGACTCCCTGGAGGTCTAAGCCCTGGCGCTGCAAGAGGGCGGCGGCCACGGCGCTGTCCACCCCGCCGCTCAAAGCGATGGCTACTTTATGGCCGTCAGACATGAACCAAAATGTTTAACCCGCAGAAAAATGTCAATTTTCCGTGCCATGGCTCTTGTTATATAATTAATTAATATGGTTGGGGATGTTATTTTTCAGGCCCAAGCTGGTTTTTTCAGTTCAAGATTTAAAACATTTGTTGGGTGGGGGCGTTACAAAAGGTTAAACCTCCCAGGAAGTTCAAGGCCACCCCGGCCTGGGGGCGGTTGGGCGTTGGGGGATCAAAGCGAATTACCTCGCCGGTAGCCTGGAGGTGGGAGAGGTCGGTGTCTTCCAGGTAGAGCAGGGGAGCGGAAACGGTAAGGGAGAGGATCTGACCCGGTTGGAAGGAAGTGCCTGGATCTACATGTAAATAGGTGCCGCCCAGGCTGATGTCCCGGAGAACGCCTTCACCCTGGAAAGGGGCGTCGGTATCGGGAAGACGGGTATGAAAGGCCACCGGGAGGGTGACCGTAATGCGGTTAAACCGTCTTCTTTCCAAAGGGGAGGTCATTAACTATCCTGATAAAATGCTTTAACAAAATTCTAAGTGACTACAATATTGTTGCAGGGGTTGTGCCATTTCGTGCAAAAGTTGGGGCGAAAATTGTTCTGGCAACCCCGGCCAGATAATCCTTGACGGGGTTTCGCCTATACTTTATCATCAAAAAAAATTACCAAAAAGGGCCGCGGCAGCCGGCCTGAGTGTCTACCATGTCCCACATCGTGGCGATCATCAACCAGAAGGGCGGTACGGGGAAAACCACCACCACCCTTAACCTTGGGGCCGCTCTGGCCTATCAGGGATACCGCACCCTTATTGTCGACCTGGACCCCCAGGGCCACACGAGCATCGGCATCGGTATCGAGCCCGACGCCATCGCCGGTTCCATGTCGGATATCCTCCTGGTTCCCAAAAAGCGCATCAGCGAGGTGGCGATGCCCACCTACATCCTGGGGCTGGATATTGCCCCGGCCCACATCCATCTGGCCCGGGCGGCGGAGCAAGTCTATACCCGGGTCTTCCGGGAAGCGATTCTGGCCAATGCCCTCAAGGATGTTGATTACGACTTTGTCCTGATCGACTGCCCCCCCTCTTTGGGCGTTCTGACCACTAATTCCCTGTATGCGTGCGATTTTATCATCATTCCCTGCCAGATATCCCGCTATTCCCTGGATGGCCTGGCCGACCTGCTCACCACCGTAGAGACCGTGAAGAACGTGTCCATGGAGGATCTTTTCCAGGAAGATATGTTCCGAATTCTGCTCACCATGTTCGATAAGCGTAACAGCATCACCAACGAATACATCCTGGAGCAGTTAAAACCTTATCGGGAAAAAACCTTCACAACAATAATTATGAAAAATGAGGCCTTGAACCAGGCCCAGATAGCTCAGAAAGCGATTTTCGATTACGAGCCCAGGTGTCCCGGGTCCTTGGATCATTCAAAACTCTGCCTTGAATTTCTGGAAATATGGCGAAAAAGAAAAAGTTTGCCGGCAAAGAGACCAAGCTTGCGAGGCTGCCTCTAACCCAGGCTCTGACCAGCCAGGCTGAGGGTGGGGCGACCTTGTCGCCGCCGCGCCCGTCATTATCTCTCCTCGCTTCGGAACCCCTCACATGGGATGAAGTCAGCGCCGGCCGCGGGGGACCGCTGGCCGCGGCTTTCTTCTTCCTGGTCCGGGAACTGTCCGATCTCAGGTTAGCAGTGCAGTCCTCGCCGGGGCCGGCCGAGGCCAATCATCGGATTTACCTGCCCGACCGGGTGCCCCAGCCTCCCGGGATCATGCAGGCCCTGCGCCAGGCCCGGCAAAGCCTCCAGGACCTGCAGACCCAGCTGTCCCATTTATAGACACCCCAAGTCTTAGCCTGAGCAGGTCGCCTGGGCAACGGCTCGGGGCGGCTCCCCGGATTCCTCCCCTTAAGTGGATTTCTCCCGCCAAACGACCGGGAACCTGCCTTTATGACTTCTTAAATTTTGAGGAAAGCCTACGAAGGAGAAGGTGAAAGAAGGGCCAGGGGGGGTCTTGTGACCCCTGGCCCCCAAAATGAGATTGGCTGAAGTTAAGCTGGTCGGTTTCGATGCTCATCATCCAACAGCGCCACTTAAAAAGAAAAACGGGGCGGAAGGGGCCCGAAGGCCCCCAAGGTTACTTCGTCTTCGCGGGTGGCACCATCGGCGGGGGGCTGCCTGCAGGCTCCGCAGTACCGGTTGCTTTAATCTTGGCCTGGAGTTTGGCGATATTTTCCTGGATGATCGGAGCAATGGAGCTCTTTTCGCCTACCTCGCGCAGAGGTTTAACCGCCAGACAGCCGCCGCCGGCAAAGCAGGTTTGCGTTACCTTGTCGAGATATTCATTGGCATGCTCGGAGGCACGATTCAGAAGAGCCAGAGCGTCGTTCAGTTTACCTTCCCGCTCAAGTAAAACCGCATTGTTGTTAAAGGCAAAGGAGTTGTTAGGATCGGCTTTCATCGCCTTGGCAAATTCACTTTTGGCGGCGTCATATTTGCCTTCCCGGACGAAATCATAGCCTGCGGCTATGGGGGTATAGACGTCCATCGCCATCATGGCGCCGCCCTTGGGCTGGGCCATGACCGGCAGTGCCATGAACAGGCAGAGGGCCGCCACGACGGCTAAAATTACATATTTACGGGTGTTTCGCATAATATCTCTCCTTAGGATTTAGAGCTTCAAGTCAAACCGCCCCGTTCGACCTGCATAGATAATTAAGGATTTTTTCATCAATGTCAAGGAAAGTACTGTCTTAAACCTCTATTAAGGTGGTTTTCCAGGAAAAAATTATGCCGAAGGAAAGCCTCGAGATCCCCGGCGCGCCCCTGGTATTCCGGTAATATCCGGCCCCTGGACCGAAGGCCCCGAGGGTTTTATGGCTCCACCCACTGGCGCGGTCAAGCCATAACCCGGCCCACGAAGGCACTTCACCCGGTTATGCCGAAGCGCTCCCGGATCACCGGCCGCCAGCGGCGGGGACCCTCCAGGTCCAGGTTGACGGTGATCAGGGCCTCGGTTTCCCCGCCGCAGGTGACGATCCACCCGGTCAGGTCATCCCAGGTCCGCACCTGCCGGGCCAAGGCGGCGTTATCTTCTGGGGCTGGAGGTTGGATGGCAAAGGAACGCCCTCCCTGAAGCGGGTAGTGGCGTCCGGTAATCTCCACCACCGCCGCCGCGGTATTCACCCCCACCACCGGCAGGTAATAATCGAAGGCCCGGGTCAGGGCCCCGGTCTGCCAGTGGCCCCGGAGAATGGGGAAAATGGCGGGATTGACGATGAGATCCACCCCTGCACCCGCCAGGCGCCGGGCCGCCTCGGGCTGGCCCCAAAAATCGATGCACACCGGCAGGCCCAGGCGTCCGAAGTCGGTGTCCCACACCTGCCACCCCTCGCCAGGGACCACGCCGAAGCCCCGACGCTCCAGGTTGCCCAGGTTGTGCTTCCGCTGGCGGCCCAGCAACCGGCCCCGGCGGTCGAACAGAGTGGCGGTGTTGTATCGCCTCCCGTCGGCTTCTTCCACCAGCCCGGCGATGATATGGACCTGGAGGCGGGCTGCCGCCGCCGCCAGTTCCTCCTCGCCCCAGAAGGGAAAATACTCGGGAAAGCAGATCAGATCAGCTTCCTGTTCCTGGCAGCCCTGGAGCAGCGTCAGGGCCCGGGTGAGATTCTCCCGGCTGTCCAGGCGGGGCGCCGGAAGCGCCTGGATGAGAATGATTTTTGCCATGCCGTTTTCCTTAATCTGTCCTTCGTTTAGTTACGCCACTGTATCACCAGGGCCGCCGGACCCTCAAGGATTTATGCGGCCCGGTTCTTTTTTACCCCGGGAAAATTAACTTTAATGCAAGAAAATTCCGAGGATTAAAGGAACAGGAACCTCATCCGCTCTGGAGGCGAAGTTGTCCGACTGGTTGTCTAACTTGGGCCCCTGGCTTAAAACCCACCCTGACCTGATTCTCCCGCTCCTGCTCAGCCTGGGGATGGCCGGCTGCGACCTCAAGACCAGGCGAATCCCCAATTACCTGACCTTTGGCGGCGCCCTGGGGGGGTTGGGTTTTCAATTCGGCTATCACGGTTTCCCGGGACTGCTGGATGGGTTGGCGGGGTTGGGGCTGGGGTTTATCCTGCTGCTGGGGCCCTATCTGTTGGGGGGCATGGGGGCGGGCGATGTCAAGGCCAGTGCGGCCCTGGGCGCCTGGCTGGGCCTGTGGCGCGCCTTTGCCCTCTTTGTCTATATGGGCCTCGCCGGGGGGCTGATCATCCTAATCGTAATGCTGTGGCAGCGGCGCCTTCTGGCCGGAATCCGAGAGATGTGGGATTTTCTCCTGAACTGGGTCCTCTGCCGCCCTTTCGACTCCAAACCCCCGGCGTCCGCGTCGCGCCAGCGAACCACCATTCCCTACGGGGCGGCCATGGCCTTGGGAATGGCCGTGCTCTGCTGGCGTCTGGCTTAACGACCCGTGAAGTTTGCTGGAGACCGAGTTGCAATCAAAAAGTAATTATGGGTAGCCGCAGGCTTTAGCGTGAAAGTCCACCTGTAGGGGCGGTGCGCTCACCGCCCACAAGGAATTTCATAACTGGGGGTGGCCCAAAGCGGCCATGATGGTTTAGCCTGTCCAAGGATTTTCGCACAGCCTGGAAAGGCTGTGCCACCAGTCAGAAAAATTGTGGGTAAGGGAAAGTTTATAGCTGACAGCTGAACGCTTTCCTTTATAGTTCGGCTGCGAGCCGGGTCAGGCGCGGGAAGGCATCCGGCCGCGCCAGCAGTTGCCGCTGCAACGCCTTAACGGCCGTGGGGATGTAGCGGGCGAACTGATCCTTGCCCTTCACCTTGGTCAGGTAGCCGTAAGCCCCTAGAATTTGTAGATTTCGGCAGAGCGCCAGGTGGTAATATTGCTCCCGGAAGGCCGCCGGGTTCACTTCCAGCCGGGACGTGAGGAGGGTGAGGTAGTAGTCCAGGAGTTCGGTCTGCCAGGCGGGACTCAGGTTGACATACGGGTCGATGAGCAGGGAGGCCACATCGTAGCCCAACGGCCCCAACCTCCCCCCCTGGAAGTCGATGACCCGCAGGCGCCCGCTGGTGATGAACAGATTCCGGGACTGGAAGTCACGGTGGAGGAAGTAGTTGGGGCCGGGGGGCAGGGCCCCGGTGAGGAGAGGTTCGAAATCCGGCGCCAGGTCTTCCAGGCTGACCTTCAAGCCGAGATAGTTGTTCAGGAAGGCCCGGACGAAATAACCGCACTCGCGCTCCCACAAGAAGGGCCGGTGCAATACCGGGGTGTCGAAACACCAGGAGGAGTCGAACCCCTGCTCCCCCTTGATCTGCATGTCTACCAGGAGTTCCAGGGCCTGGCGGTACCAGTGGCGAATCTGGCTCTCCTGGGGCTGCCGCTTGATGACGGACTCGAGGCTGATGTCACCCAGGTCTTCGATCATCATCCAGAACTCTTCCCGGCAATAGGTGTAGATCTCCGGCACCGGCACCCCTTGCGCCCGGAGGTGGCGGCCCACCAGGTAGTAGGAGTCGTTTTCATTCACTTCCCCTCCCGGCGGGAAAGGATGGAACAGGAGCACGACGGTGGGGGACCCCAACAGGCGGTAATAGCGGCGGTCGGAGCCATCGCCGGCCAAAGTTTGGGGGGAGGTGAGGCTGACGTTCCGGGCTGTCGCGGCGGTCTCCAGGCGTGCGGTCCAGAGATATTCCGGCATAAATATCCTCCAGGGCCTCCCGGGGCCTTTTGTTTAGGGGCGACCTTTACCCTATTACTCTAAGCAGTCGCGCCTGGGGCGTTGGCTCCCCAGTAAAGCATGAAAAGCTGGGATTGGCTGGTGGCACAGCCTTTCCAGGCTGTG
The DNA here is from genome assembly GCA_018897875.1 of Pseudomonadota bacterium. Classification (GTDB taxonomy): domain Bacteria; phylum Desulfobacterota; class Desulfobaccia; order Desulfobaccales; family 0-14-0-80-60-11; genus 0-14-0-80-60-11. The sequence goes on from JAHIKF010000210.1 coordinate 12,561, forward strand.
CACGACTAACCTGTTTCCTGGGCACAGGCTGGAAAGCCTGTGCCACCACATTAGTTGGCAGGGCGGGCCTCCGCGCCCGCCGCCATCCTGGCGCAATGGTGCGTAGGACGCACCCTACGGCAGACTTTTCAGACCAGTACCTCATGGGCCTTTGGCCCACCCGTAAATTATGAAAAGTTCATGCCTGCCCTTGCTCTTGACTTTGGACCTTGAACCTTGAACTTTTCGGAACAGTAATCGATTAAATGCTCCGCTTAAAGACTCCGTTATGATACCAGAACCCGGCCACGGGCGGAATCTTTCACCTGCACCCCGGAGGCCACGATGCAATCTTCCAACTCCACTCCTGGGGCAATGACTGCCCGCTCCCAGACCACGGTATTTTTCAGAAACGCCCCCGCCGCCACCACCGCTTCCGCCCCCAGGCAGACGCCGCCGCCAAATTGCGCCCCGGCCCCGATCCTGGCCCCGGGGCCGATGAGGGGGTCGGTTAGACCGGGGAAATATCGCCCCAACTTGGGGGAGGCGCCGGCCAGGAGCCGCTGGTGCGCCGCCAGGTAATTCTCCGGCGTGCCCAGGTCCTGCCAGAAATGGTTCGATACCGTGAGGCAAGCCAGCCGCTCCCCCGCCGCTATGGCCTCCCGCCAGGCCTGGACCAAATCAGCGGGGCCCTGGGCCGGGATATACCTGAGCATCTTCCGGTCCACCACCTGGATGCCGGTGTAGGCCAGGGGTTTTTCGTCAGCGCCCCCGCCGGGCGGCGGGGCCCCGATGCTCATCACCGCATCACCCGCCACCCAGACGTTGTTATACGCCGGGCAGTCATGGAGCACCAGGGTGCTCACGGCCTCCGGTCGGTGGGCGCGGTAAACCTCGGCCAGGTCGAGATCGGTCAAGATATCGGCGTTGATGGCCAGAAACGCCCCTTCCCGCAGGACCTCCCCCAACTGCCGCAATCCCCCGCCGGTTCCCAGGATCTCCGGCTCGTGGCTGACACTGAGCAGGAAACTCCAGGGCTCGGACCGCAAAAAATCGTGCACCTGATCCGCCAGATGATGGGTGTTCACTGCCACCTGGAAACAGCCCGCGGCTTCCAACTGCGCCAGCACCAGCCCCAGCAGGGGCCGGTTCAACACCGGCCACAGCGGCTTGGGACGGATATCCGTCAGCGGCAGGAGCCGCGTCCCCAACCCCGCCGCCAATACCGCTGCTTTCATAGGGGCTCCGGGTTTTCAGTTTTCGGTTTTCGGTTTTCGGTTACAGAAATGAGGTCGAATCTCGGCGTAGAAGACTGCCCGAGTTTACCTATATTCATTGACGCCAGGTCTCGTCTTTCCTTGGTTAAGTTGGCCATTACGCAGGAAAAGATATCATCGCTTTAGTTTTTGGCTTTTACCGAAAACCGAAAACCGGAAACTCAAAGCACCACCCGGCAATCCACGCACCAGCAGCCCTGGGGCGCGGCCACTACGGGGTTGAGGTCCAGTTCCCGGATTTCCGGGTAGTCCACCGCCAGCCGGGAGAGGTTGACCAGGGCCGCGGCCAGGGCCGGGAGGTCAACCCCGGCCTGCCCCCTGAATCCCTGCAGGATGGGGAAGATTTTTAAAGATTGGAGCATCTTGGCGCCATGGTCAGGGGTTATGGGGACCAACGCCCGGGCCACGTCCCTGAGGACTTCCGTATAAATCCCGCCGGCCCCGGCCACCAGCACCGGCCCGAACTGCGGGTCGCGCTTGAGTCCCATCAGCAGTTCCACGCCGTGCACCTGCTTTTGCACCAGGATGCCCTGGAGCGTGCCCGCGGGGGTGGATTGGTGAAACCGCGCCGTCAGGTCCAGGTAGACCTGCCGCAGTTCGGCCTCGGTGGTGACGTTGAGGCGCACGCCCCCCCAGTCGGATTTATGCACCCATTCCGGCGAGATGATCTTCAGCACCACGGGGTAGCCCACCTCCATTGCTGCGGCCGCGGCCCCAGCTTCGTCTGCGGCCAGGACCCCGGGGACCAGGGGCAAATCGTAAGCCTGCAGGAGGTTAAGGGCCGCCTCCCCCACCAGCACTTCCTCGGGCGGCAGGGGTAGCGGGCGGGAAGATGGCTGGGGCAAGCTAAAATCTCCGGGGGCCGGGGCCTCATGGAATTGCCGGTAACGCCAGGTGGCCGCCAGACCCATGATGGCCTCATCCATGGTGTTAAAGCAGGCCACATTGGGTTCCCGATCCAGTTCCTCCACCTGGGCTAGGTGGGCGGTTTTGTCGCCGTAGAGCAGCAGGGCCAGGGGTTTGTGAAGGGGGTTGGCGGAGCGCAGTTCCCGGACCGCGCCGGGGATATTCAGGTCGGCATGGCGAGGCGAGGTGAAACACGGCCCCACCCCCAGGACGGCATCCACGTGTTCGTCGGCAAAGAGGCCGGCGACGGCCCGCTTAAAAACCCCGGTAAAGGAGCCCGTGACCATGCCCAGGGGCCAGAGGTCTATGGGGTTACCGAGCCTGTGCCAGGGGATGCGCTCTTCTTCCAGGTCCCGGAGGGGTTCGGGAAAGGGGGCCAACTCCAGGCCATGGTCTTCGCAGGCGTCCGCGGCGATGATCCCGAAGGCCCCGGTGGCGGTGGCCACCCCCAGGCGGGGCCCCGCCATGGGCCGGAACTTGAGGAAGGCCCGGGACACCGCCAGCAGTTCCACCAGGGTGCGCACCCGGATGATGCCGGCGGCGGCCAGGGCCAAATCGACAATGGCGTCTTCCCCCACCAGGGAGCCGGTGTGGGACATGGCGGCCTTGGCCCCGGCAAGGCTGCGCCCGGTTTTCAAGGCGATGATGGGCTTGCTCCGGGCCACCCGGGCCGCGGTGGCGAGAAACAACCGGCCCCGTTTGATGCCTTCCAGGTGCAAAACAATGATGCGGGTGTCGGGATCGTCGGCCAAATATTCCAGGACATCCACCATGTCCAGGTCGCAGGCGTTGCCCACGTCGATGGCCTTGCCCAGCCGCCCGGTGAAGGACGAGGCCCCCACCTGGAAGGCCCCGGACTGGGCCACCATGGTGAGGGGGGCTGGCGCCGGGTCCCGGGGAACGTCAATAAAAGCGGTGGTAAAGCCGGAAAAGGGGTTGAGGACCCCCATGGTGTTGGGTCCCAGCACCCTGACCCCGTGCTCCCGGGCGAGGCGGACCAGTTCCGCCTGCAGTTCGGCGCCCCGGGCGTCGGCGTCGGCAAAACCCTGGCTGATCACCACCAGCCGTTTAATGCCATGCTGCGCACACTCGACGGCCGTGGGCACCACCCGCTCCCGGCCTAAGGAAATGACCGCCAGGTCCGGGACCTCCGGCAGATCGGCCACCCGGGGATAGGTCTTGTAGCCCATAATGTCCGGCACCTTGGGATGCACCAGGTAAATGCGTCCGGGATAGCCATAGCTTAACAGCATCTCCAGGTTGTTGTAGGCGCCGGGACCGGTCTGGCGCGAGGTGCCGATGAGGACTACAGAACGGGGTTCGAAAAACAGCTGCATGCCTTCTCCATTTCAGGAAGTGAGCCGTAAGCCGTGAGCAGTGAGCAGTTGGTAGGGCGGGCGTCCTCGCCCGCCGCCAACCAGTCAAATGGTGCGTAGGACGCACCCTACGAAAAATTTTTCGAAGCAGTGAGCAGTTAATGAGAACCGACTCAATGGCTCGGGAGCATCTCTTTCCGAACTGCTCACTGCTGACAGCTTACTGCTTACTTTTTATAACCAAACTGCCGCAAGATTTCATAACGCCAGGCCTGGCCGGTGCCGTCTTCCACGCCCTTGGGGGAGAGGCCGTCCACTACCCCCAGGATGCCCCGGCCCTGTTCGGTCTGGGCCAGGACGACTTCCACGGGGTTGGCGGTGGCGCAGAAGATCCGGCAGACCTCGGGGCAGAGTTTGATGGCGTTGAGCACGTTGATGGGGAAGGCGCCTTTCATGAGGATATTGAAGGTGTGGCCCGCGGCGAGGCGGCGGGCGTTCTCCGTGGCCGCGGCCGTGAGGTCGGCATCATTGCCTTCCACCCGGATGAGGCAGTCCCCGGAGGCCTCGGAAAACGCCAGGCCGAACTTGATGCCGGGGCCGGCGGCCACCAGGATTTCATACAGGTCTTCCACGGTCTTGATAAAATGGCTCTGGCCCAAAATCAGATTGGCCCCTTCGGGGATGGTGAGTTTTTCCAGTTGCAACTCCATGGGCGCACCTCGGCATAGGGGCCGGAATTCCTTTCCGGCACAGGTTTTTTCTGCTATTATAATAATGATATGGAGGGGCGACAAGCTTTGGAAAGATTTTTGGGGAAAAAGGGGAAAAGGGGAAAAGGCGAAGATAACCCCTTAGCTTTGTCCCTTTTCGCATTTTCCCCTTTTCGCATTTTCCCCCCTTTCCTGAAAAGTTTGGTGCTCATTGCCGCGTTGTTGCTCTTTTGGGCGGTCCCGGTTGCGGCGGAGATCAAGTTAGGGTTATATCTCCCCATGACCGGCCCGGCTGCGGCCATGGGCCAGATGGTCTGGGAAGGGGTGCAGGTGGCGCATCAACTCCAGCCCCAGGTGTTAGGCCAGCCCGTCAAGCTGGTCCTGGTGGACACCCGGAGCGACCGGATCGAAGCGGCCAACGCCGTGAGCCGCCTCATAGAGAAGGATAAGGTGGCGGCCATCATCGGCGAGGTGATCAGCAGCGACACCCTGGCGGGGGTGCCCATCGCCGAGCGGGCCGAAATCCCCAACATCTCGCCCACCGCCACCAGCCCCCTGGTGACCCAGAACCGCACCTACGCCTTTAGGGCCGCCTACGTGGATGATTTGCAGGGCAAAGTCGCGGCCCGGTTTGCCTGGGAAAACCTCAAGGTCAGGCGCGTGGCGGTGCTCATCGACCAGGCCCAGGATTACTGTGTGGGTCTGGCCAATTTTTTCAAGCAGGAATTCAAGCGCCGGGGCGGTCAGATTGAATCCACCAGTTATA
>JAHIKF010000211.1 GCA_018897875.1 Pseudomonadota bacterium
CCCTGGCCCCAACCCCAGGCCGAGGCCCTGACGGTCTCTGCCCTGACGGTGGTGATCCAGGTCAACGGCAAGGTAAGAAGTCGCATGGTCGTGCCGGCATCGGCTTCGGATGAGGACATCAAAAACCGGGCGCTAAACGACCCCGCCATTGAGAAATGGCTTCAGGGCCAGCCGCCCAAAAAAGTTATCCTGGCCCGGCGCAAGCTGGTCAGTATCGTCGTCTGAGGGAGTGAAACCATGGCCGTCTGCCGCCTGGGAGTGGTCGTCTTGCTCGTGGTCAGCCTGTGGGGTTGCGGTTACCGCCCCTTGGGGGCGGCGCCGCCCGATGGCCAACTCCGGCCGACCCTGGCCATCCCCCTGTTCGCCAACCGCTCCACTGAGGTGGGGCTTGAGGCCATCTTCGCCACGGCCCTGATCAACGCCTTCGCCCAGACCGGGGCGGTCAAGGTGGTCCCCGGAGACCGGGAGGCCGACCTGGTGCTGGAAGGCAAGGTGCGGTCCCTTGCCAATACCTCGGTGGCCTTCGACTCCATCACCCGCTCCTCGGTGCGCCGGGTGACCTTGACCATCGACATGACCCTGCGCCGGAAGAAGGGCGACAAGGTCCTCTGGAAGGACACCCAGGTCATCCAGGAAGATTACGTGGTAGACCCCAATTACCACCTGGGGGAGGCCACCAAAACCGAAGGCATCCAGCGGGCGGCCATCACCCTGGCCCGGCGGGTGCTGGACAAGGTGCTGTTGGTGATTTAGGAGTGAGCAGTGAGCAGTGAGCAGTGAGCAGTAAGCAGTGAGCAGTGAGCAGTGAGCAGTAAGCAGTAAGCAGTGAGCAGTGAGCAGTGAGCAGAATGTGGGGCGGGCGTCTCGCCCGCCAAAGATAAATTGTTTTTGATTCATGGTGGGCAGTGCCCACCCTGCATAGGCACTAATCTTTTAAGCTGATTGCTGATAGCTGAAAGCTGACCGCGCAAAACTTATGTCCCATCCCCTCTTAGAACGCCACCTAGAGCGCCAGGCCGTGAAACCCCTCTATCTCTTTTACGGCGACGAGGAGTTTCTCATGCACCGGGCGCTGCTGCGCCTGGAGGCGTCGCTGACGGACCGGGCCGGGGAGCCGCCCAGCAAAGTGGTTCGGGACGCCCAGGAGGTGGAGCTCCCGGAGTTTTTGGCCGAGTCCCGGGCCGCCACCCTGTGGGGACCGGGGCAGCTCCTCATCCTGCGCCGGGTGGACACCTACCCCGCGCCCCTGCTCAAGGCCATCACCGGCTATCTGGACCACCCGGCGCCCCGGGCCTGGATAGTGCTCCTGGCCGAAAATCTCAAGGCCCGGGAGGTGGAAAAACACGCGGTGTGGGGGCGGCTGTCCCGGGAGGAAGCGGCCCTGGGGTTTTACCGCCTGCGGGAAGGCGAGCTGTACCAGTGGCTGACCCGGGAAGCCCGGCAGTTGGGGAAGAACCTGACTCTGGCCGCGGCCCAGCGTCTGGTGGAGATGGTGGGGAACAACCTGGCGGAATTGAGCCAGGAACTGGAAAAATTGGCCCTCTTCGCGGGGCCGGAAAACACCCTCGCCCCCGCCCTGGTAACGCAGTTGGCCAGCCACAGCCGCACCTACAACATCTTTGCCCTGGTGGACGCCCTGGGGACGCCCGGTTTTCACCAGCGCCTGACGTCCCTGGGCCACCTTTTGGACCTGGGGGAGGCCCCCGCCAAGATCCTGGGGATGCTGGCCCGGCAGGTGCGGATACTCATCCGGGCGAAGGAGGGAGTTGGCGCCAATCCGGCGGAACTGGCCAGCCGCCTGAAGGTGCCCCCGTACAAGGTGAAGAGCCTGGCGCAGCAGGCGGCTCGCTTCAGCGACGCGGCCCTCAAACGCCACCTGGCCATGCTGCACCGGGTGGACTTCCAACTCAAGACCAGCACCGGCAGCCCCCGGCTCTGGCTGGAGTGGGCCTTAATCAAGATGGGGCCGGGGTGAGATAAAATGCAATAATCAAGACTTCAGTTGACAAGCATCAAATCGAGATCACCTTAGATCTGACCTTGTAAGCTAAAATTCAACTGCCGGTAGGGCAACTATCGCCTTACTATCAAAACCACTGACCTGGATCAACAGAGTGCTGATCAAGGGCAGTTAACTTGCCGCGAGTGATTTTTGTAATATAATTATTTGGGGCTATCCGGTTGACTCCCCCACATACTATATGTTGTATGGGGTTTTTAGTTTGAAAATCATACAAAGCCTCTTTTGGAATTTTCGCAAAGCTTTGCCACTGAAGAAGCTTGCCATGATAAAAGTATTAAATCCAATTGGTTAAAGAGTTTCGCTGCCCCGGCGGGCATCTTGCAGCCTGGAATACAAAAAGAGGCCTCTGCCGGTGCTGAGATTAAGAGTGCCAAGTGTCTGTTATTACAGGACCAATTTTCTATGACACCCGAAAGCCGTTGTAGGTGCGATTTCGAATCGTTTAGTTTACTTAACCACAAGATATTGTGGCTACGGGAGTCAACCGGATAGCCCTATAATTATTTTGTAAACGCACTGTCCCTAATTTTTTATAGCCGTAGGGCGGGAAAGTGAAACACATCCCCCCTTCGGCATTAGGGCATTAGGGCAAACTGAAATCATGCTGCAATACATTCGCGCCTTTGCTCCAGGAGGCACGTTCTTTTTCACGGTCACGCTGTTGGAACGCCGCCGGAAACTCTTGACCGAACACATTGACGATCTTCGGGCTGTGTTCAAG
>JAHIKF010000020.1 GCA_018897875.1 Pseudomonadota bacterium
GAGGCCCGCCCCACCAACCTTTTCATGCTTTACGGCTGGGCCAAAGGCCCATGAGTGACTACTTTGAAATATTTCCGTAGGAGCGATGAGGGCACCGCCCTACGCTGCCGGGCAAAGCCGATGAGTCAGGTGGCCGCAGTTCAAAGTAGGGTGCGCACCGCGCACCATGATAAACAGCCTTCGATCCTACTTGCCACCCGGCGGGCTCAGTTCGGCCGCCAGTTCCCGAGGGTCGGTGATGGCCGGCTGGCAGGTGAAATCCCGGCAGAGATAAGCCACCGGCGCCTCCCCCGGCTGGCGGTAGTCCCTGGTCCAGGGGAGGAGTTCTGTAAGGAAGGCGCAATCCGCCGGGTTTTTCAGGACCAGGCGGCGCTCCGGCCGATAGCTCCCGTAAGCCGCCTGGACCAGCGCCTGGGTCCGGGCATCCTCAGGGTCGCCCACCAGGGTGAGATCCAGGGGCGGGGTCAGAGCCAGGGTCTGGACCGTCCACAGATGGGCAAAACCCCAGGGGTTCTCCCGGGCGTGGGGCTGAAGTTGCCGGATAATCGCCATCGCCCGCTCCTGGTGGCGCACTTCGCCGGTCAACCGATAAAGCCGGAAGCTCACCCGGGCCGCCATGGAGTTGCCCGAGGGCAGGACCTGGTCGTAGATGCTCTTACTGCGCACCAGGGGCGTGGCCAGGTCTCGGTCCACATAGAAATAGGTGCCGTCGCCGGCGTCTAAAAACTTCTCGTCCATGAGCGCCATCAGGCGCCGGGCCTCGCTCACCCAGACGGGATCAAAATCGGTCTCGTAGAGGTCCAGGAGGGCGTTGGCCAACAGGGCGTAATCTTCCGAGAACCCCGGGACGCTGACCCGGCCCGCCGTCCAGATCCGGAACAGGGTATTCTCCTTCACCAGGTCGGCCAGCAGAAAGCGGGCGGCCCGGGCCGCGGCCTCATAATAACGCCGCTCCCCCAGGACCTGGGCCCCCAGGGCCAGGGCGGTGATGGCCAGGCCATTCCAGGCGACGATGACCTTGTCGTCCCGGTGGGGCGGCACCCGCTGGGCCCGCGCCTGGTGGAGACGCTCAAACGCCGCCCCCAGGGTTTGGGACAACTGCTCCGGCGCCAGCTGAAACCGGGACGCCAGAGCGGCCCGGGACCATGGCCGGGTCAGGATGTTGGCGCCCTCGAAATTGCCCGCCGGGGTTACTCCCAGGGCCGCAATCACCAGGTCCACGACCTCGGGCCCCACCACCTCGGCCACTTCCTCCCGGCTCCAAACGTAGTACTTGCCCTCCACCCCTTCACTGTCCGCATCCCAGGCGGCATAAAAGCCCCCCTCCGGGGCGCGCAGCTCCCGCAGGATAAAATCCAGGGTCTCGGCCGCGATGCGCCGGGACAACTCGCTTCCGGTCAGCCGGTAGTGCGCCAGGTAGACCGGAGGCAAGAGGGCATTGTCGTAGAGCATCTTCTCAAAATGCGGCACCACCCAGGCCGCGTCCACGCTGTAGCGGTGGAAGCCCCCGCCCAACTGGTCATAGATGCCGCCCCGGGCCATCTTCTCCAGGGTGAAGCCCAACTGCGCCAGAACCGGGGCCTCCCCGGAGAAATGATAATAAAGGAACAGAAAATCCAATTCCAGGGACCGGGGAAATTTCGGGGCGCGGCCCAGCCCGCCATTCTCCGGGTCGAAATCGTCCAGGAGGCGGTGCGCCGCGGCCTCCAAGGTTTCCCGGGTGGGGTCGCCGCCGCCCCCCGCCACCTCTCCCAAACGCTGCACGTGGCTTTCCACCTTCAGGGAGAGCGACGTCAGTTGCTGGCGATTCTGCTGGTAGGTCTGGCTGAGGGCCAGCAGCAGGCGGGGGAAACCCGGCAGCCCGCCCCGGTCTTTGGGGGGGAAGTAGGTGCCGCCGTAAAAGGGCTTCAAGTCCGGGGTCAGGAAGACGCTCAGGGGCCAGCCGCCGTGGCCGGTGAGCACCTGCACCGCGTTCATGTAAACCTCATCCAGGTCGGGGCGCTCCTCCCGGTCGACCTTGATATTGACGAAATGCTCGTTCATGATGGCGGCGATGGCCGGGTTTTCAAACGACTCATGGGCCATGACGTGGCACCAGTGGCAGGTGGAGTAGCCGATACTCAAAAAGATGGGCTTGTCTTCACGGCGGGCCCGGTCCACGGCCTCCGCCCCCCAGGGATACCAATCCACCGGATTGTGGGCATGCTGCTTTAGATAGGGGCTGGTCGCATCGATCAGGTGGTTGGGCCGGGGCTCTGGCATGACAGGCTCCTTGGGCGGACGGCTGGCGCCGTTCAGACGTGATGCCTGACAAGATAAGTACGCCCGCGCCGGTTGCAAGGAGTCCCGGCGGCGCAATTTGCGGGGTCGAGTTCTTTAAATCGGTGATACAGGCTTTCCAGCCTGTGGAAAAGAAGCAGGCTATACCAGGTTGCTCTCAGAAAAGTATTTTCGGGTCCGGAGAACGGTTTCCCAAGGCACTAAAATCCGTAGGGCGCGTCTCACGCGCCATTCTTGGTGCGTAAGACGCACCCTATGAAGGGAAATCACCTTTTTGATCCCAGATTGGTATTAGTCATGCACAGCCTGGAAAGGCTGTGCCACCAGTCAATACCAGGTTTTTATGCTTTCCAGGTGAGCCAATGGCTCAGGCGCGACCATTCCCCCAAGCTTTCCGACCCCAAACCTTAAAAACCGGCGCGGCCTTGGGCTCCCTTCCCGGCCGGCAAAACCCCAAGATGTGCCCGGAGGTTACTTCTTCAACCTGGACGCCAGGTCTTGCAATGATTTCTCCAGACCGTTCCAGGCCTTGCCGGCCTGGTCCTTAAGGCTGTCCCACTGCTCCAGACCTTGGTCTTTGAGTCGGTGCAGCCGCTGACGCTGCTCCTCCTGTTCCGCATAAGCCGCGTCAATCCGTCTCGCCAGCTCCGCCTTGACTTCGCCGCTTACCGTCCCCAGCCGGCTCTTCAACTCGTCGATTCTTTTCCCCATTTCGGCCAGTCGGGCTTCCATGGCCTCGCCGTCTTTTTTCTCCATGCGCCTTACCTCCCGGCAGCTTATCTGCTGATGCAAACGTCATCGGCTTCCGGCGCCCCGGACTTTAAACCCGGGGGTGGCTCCCGGATGGCCGGGTGGCTAAACAGTCTTCAAGGCCCCGGTCCAGGTCTCGAAGTCAGCCTTTCTTTCCTTTCTTTCATCCTCCCGGTAAAAGATGACGTAGGTCATATTCTTCCACCCCATAAACGAACGATCTTGGTCGGCCTTGTAATAGCGGGAGCGCCAGGTCCCCGTATTCAGGTAGACCTTCTCTAAAGGCCGGGGGTCACCGGCGAGCGGCGCATCTGACCGAAGGGCCACCACCAGCGGCTCATGGGTATGGCCGTAAACCACATAGCGAAAGCGGGGGTCCAGCCTGGAGAGCTCTTGGGGCGCCGCCTC
>JAHIKF010000212.1 GCA_018897875.1 Pseudomonadota bacterium
TCTGACAAGCTTTTTCGGTCCTAAACCTTTTTTGAAATGCCAGGAGACTCAAGTTTTCTTGTTGCACAATAATTGCTCCATTTAGCTAATTAATTTAGTTAATTATAGCTTATTTTCGGAGCAATGGCAATAAGCGTTTTTACTTTAGGAGCCCGCGCCACGAATGTCAAATTAATTCTCGGTGTGGGCGGCATGAGGAAAGCATGAGAAAGCAGATTCCCCCGGTATGGGGGAATCTGCTCTACCTGTCGCCTTGACTGATAAAACCGGAGAGGCTGCTTTAGACGCAACCGGTGGGCTTCGCCAACCCTGCCATCTTACAGGCGCCTTTGCCCGGGCCGGAGGGGAAGAGCTCGTAAATATGTTTCAGTTTGAAGCCGGTTACCTTGGAGAGGATCCGGACCATGGGGGCAATGCCGTTTTTCTTGTAGTAGTCCTGGAGCATGTTGATGACTTTCCAGTGCTCGTCGTTGAGCACAGAGATGCCCTCGGAGTCCTTCACGTAATCCACCCACTCCGTATTCCACTGATCCAGATTTTCCAGAAATCCGTCTTCATCTACTGTAAAGGTTTTACCTTTAAATTCCACGGTGGCCATGCAGAGATATCCTCCTTCAATATTTTGATCGCCGGGTTTTTAGTTTTCAAACGTATGTCATTGTGAAATTTTTGTCAAGCATAAAAAAATTCTTATATCCATTAATCGTCTATCTTTAACATGGAGGGCCCATGGGCGTCAAGAGGCAATCACCGCCGTTGGGCCGGCCCGGGAAAGATCTTGCCGGGATTCATGATGTTATGGGGATCAAAGGCCTGCTTGATCCGCCGCTGCAAGGCCATGGCCGCCTCGGACAGCTCCATCCCCAGATAGGGGGCCTTGGTGAGACCGATGCCGTGCTCCCCCGACAGGGTGCCGTTAAGTTTTCGCACTATGGTAAAAATATCCTCCACCGCCAGGTTCGCCATTTCCCGTTCACCGGGGACCTGGCGGTCGTAGAGCACGTTGACGTGGATATTGCCGTCCCCGGCATGGCCGTAGCTGGGGATAATCAGCCCCCGCCGGCGGGAAATTTCTTGCAGCCCCGCGATCAACGCCGGAATGGCTCCCAGGGGCACGGCCACGTCCTCGCTCACCTTGTGGGGCTTCACCTTCAACAGCGCCGGCGAAATCACCTTCCGGGCCCGCCAGAGGCCCTCGGCCTCCTCCGGGGTCTTGGCCCTGAGGACCGGGTTCGCCCCCTGCTCCCGGCAGAACCGCGCCATGCGGGTCGCCCGGTCTTCCACGTCCCGGGGGTGGCCGTCCACCGCCATGAGTAGCAGGGCTAAGGTTCCCTCCGGCAGCTCAAAGGGCAGCAGCTCCTTGACGCACGATAGCGTCACGTGGTCCATGAACTCCAGGGCCGTGGGCGCCAGGCCCGAGGTCAGGATCAGGCTCACCGCCTCGGCCGCCGCAGCGAGCGTCGCGAATCCAGCCGCCAGGGTCTGGCGGGCCGCGGGTTTGGCCACCAGGCGCACGGTGATCCGGGTGATCACCCCCAGGGTGCCTTCCGAGCCCAGAAACAGGCGGGTGAGATCATAGCCCACCACCCCTTTCATGGTTCGGGTCCCGGCGCTGATGAGCTCCCCGGTGGGCAGCACTACCTCCAGGCCCAGGACATAATCCCGGGTGACCCCGTACTGCACCGCCACCGCCCCGCCGGCGCACTCGGCGACGTTGCCGCCGATGGTGCAGAAATCGGCGCTGGCCGGGTCCGGGGGATAATACAGGCCCTGGGTCTCCACCGCCTGCTTCAGCCGGGTGAGGATGACCCCGGGCTCCACCACCGCCACCAGGTCGGGCCGGCTGATCTCGAGAATTCGGTTCAACCGGGTCAGGACTATGACCACCCCGCCCTCTATGGGCACCGAGCCGCCGCTCTTGCCGGTCCCCGCCCCCCGGGGCACCACCGGGAACCGGTGCGCATTGGCCAGGCGCACAATCGCCGCCACTTCCGCCGCCGACCCCGGAAAAACCACCGCCTCCGGCATAGCCTCCCGGTCCGTAGCGTCATAGGCATACCCCCAGCGCTCCTCCGGAGTGGTGAGGAGGTTTTTGGGGCCGACGATGGCTTTGAGTTTAGGAATTACATTACGGGAGATCATATTTTCAGGGTATTGGATCGGCCCATTGTTTCAACGTCACGATCTCCTTGAGATCAGCTTCAAGCGACCTGAAGGCGGAAAGATTTCTGAGGAGAGAAAAATCATCGATGAATTCGGCTACCAGCAGGGCGCTTTGACTAACAGGAAAATTCCTTAGTCTGCGCCCTGTTAGCTCACTTGCATCTTTCAGGAGACCATAGAGTAACCGCTTTGGATCGATATGCTGTTCAAGCATCGAAGGATCCGGAAGTGGCAATGGTTTTTGTCCATTGGCATTCCCGGCAGCCCGGCGCAGTGCTGCCTCATTGATAAGTAGCCAAGCTTCCGTCATCCGGACAGGAACTACGCAAATTGATTGAGTTTGAGTAAGATCGATGTGGGCCAGGGCATTAATGATCTCGGTTTTGCGTTGGATATAAGATAGTTTTCCAGCTCGTTTCTCCGCATCACGATGCACAAACAGCAAATTGCACGGATAATAATCTAAGCTCTGTTCAATTTTGGAAGATAAATCTTTCGGAGGATTTGGCAACCATCGAAGGTCCGCCCATTCAGGCTGAATTAGACACATAACTCGATGTTGCCGCAAAAGCCAGGAAAGGATCGGCAGCAATGCTCTGTCAGAGCTCCCATCGCTCACAAGAGTATAGCGAAGCTCGTTCATTCCGCAACATTCCCCGAAAAAGGAATCCTTAGTTGCCGAAGATCCTCACGATCTGCAACCCTCCGCTTTTTAAGTGTTGCCGATCTATATGCTTTTCGGTCTGCATCGGATATGTCCGACTTATCCTCCGGTTCTTCTGGCCCTATAGGATTCAGGAAGGAAAGGAGTTTACCTTTCGAAACGATGGAGGCTCCAGCAATTTGGGCGCGCCATGTGCCGGAAAGGCAACTGAAGCACGCCTTTTTGAATCTTTTCCCCGAACGGTTGTCTTCTTTCAATTCGGCGACCAGAAGGTTGTTTTGATCGACTTGAGCTACAACGGCAGGTGAATGTGTGTTGACAATCACCTGACGAAAAAAATTGTCTGTCCCGATAGGAAGATCAGAATCGACCGCAATATCTTCGAGCAGCCTGAGCATGGCGGGAATGCGTTGTGGATGAATGCCGTTTTCGGGTTCTTCGAGGCACAGGAGACCTTCTGTCTCCGGATCGAGTTCGAGGACGGCAAGAGCTAAAAAGCGTAAGGTCCCATCGGAAAGGGCGCGAGCCGGGTGTGGCGTTTTCATTCGGTCATTGACGTAAAGAGTCAGTAATTCCCGTTCCTTATCTCGATCAACCCACACCTCGTAAACGTCATCAATGAGTCCAGAAAGACGAAGGGCTATCTGCCCATAAATTCGGGACTCATTTCCTGGAGCCACGAATGCAGAACCTGTCTTCCGCCCCCCGCGCCGTGCTAGGTAATAAAGGGTGGCGGCAAGGTGCGAACCGTCAGTTCCAAGTTTTGTAGGGTCTCTGAACCCATCGGGTTCCCGCAACGAGGAAGGCTCCAGTTGCAGCAGTCGCCAGGATTGCATTTCCCGCCTAGCCAGCAGAGCCGTCGGACTTTCTGCAGCAGTTAAAGCGGAAAGCACGGTGCGCGGAAGCCTTACTGCTGACCTTTTTAATGTCTGTCCGCCCGTACCATCTTGATGTAAATTAATAACCCGATTATTCCCATCACCTTCCGTCGATATAAAAGGCGGCGTTCGACGCCCCTTCCCTCGGACCACTGAGTCGCGCCATTCCTTCATAGGAAGAAAGGGCAACTTTTTTGATGAGTCTTTCTTGAAGATTCGAACCAGTTCCTCCTTTTTCAGCTCGAGTGGACCAAGAGAGCTCAAGTCATCATCATCTTCTTCGCGATATGCTATGGTCAATGAATACTGGAGAAAGGTATTGGTAGCCTCCACTCTTTGTCCCATATCATCCCAACCCTCTTGAGGGACGATCATTTCAGCCACAAATGACATTTCTCTGTCGAAATCATCCCCTACGCGATGGAAAAGGCTTGTTACATCTGTACTCCTTCCGCTTTCGTTGCGAACTGATAAGGCAGCATCGAGCAAAGGGCGATCGGCAAGAGCGCTCAAAAAATGTATGGCATCGAAGAGGTTGGATTTGCCCACCGCGTTGGCACCAGCCACGCAGGTGAACGGCCCGAAATAGACATCCACGTCGACCAGATTTTTGAAACCAGATACTTTTAGGCGCGTGAGCATTCTGCCTCCTCCGACCGTAATGCGGCAAGCCGGTCAAGATGAAGTACGATGCGTCCGAATCTTTAAGGAAGTCTTTATAATCATAACATATTCTGTTCCGCCATGCTGAAATACCCGTGGCGGCCGATGATCAGGTGGTCGTGCACCGTCAGGTTGAGGGATTGCCCGGCCTTCACCAGGGCCCGGGTCAGTTCCTGGTCGGCGGCCGACGGCTTCAGGTGGCCGCTGGGGTGGTTGTGCACCAAAATGAGCCCGGTGGCCTTGTGTTTCAGGGCCAGTTCCAGGACCTTGCGCGGATAGACCACAGTCTGATTCACCGTGCCTTCCTGGACGATTTCCTCGGCAATGACTTCGTTCTGTCTGTTCAAAAAGATCACCCGGAACTGCTCGTCCAGGAGGCCCCCCATGGAGGCCCGGCAGTATTCCACCAGGTTGTCCAGGGACTTGATCGCCTGGCGCTTGAGGGCCTCGGACTTGAGGGCGTATTCGGAGCAGGCCTTCACCAGGCGGATGAGGATGGCGGCGTACTCCTTGATCCCCATGACTTCCATGAGGGCCTCGGGGCTCGCGTCCAGGACCTGGGTGAAGGAGCCGAAATGCTCGATCACCCGCTTGGCCAGGGGCTTGACGTCGGAGTAGGGGATGGCGAAGGTCAGGAGCAGCTCCAGGAGCTCATAGTCCTGCAAGGCCCCGGGGCCTCCCGTGAGGAAGCGATGCCTAAGGCGGGCGCGGTGCCCGTGGTAATGTGGTTTTACCGGTTTTTCCGCCATTTCTCCTTCCTTTTTACTCCGGCAAGGCGCCAATTGCAACCGGGAAAAACATGCGCGGCCGCGGCGGGTGCCCCGGCCCGCCCCGGCTCGGTGCCGCAGCTTATATTGAGTTGCGGTCAAAAATTTACCGACGAAACGTAGGGGCGCACCTGTGTGTGCGCCTTCTTGGGGGGACACGCAGGTCCCCCCCTACGAAAATTGTCCATTGAGCGCGAATCGGTATTAACAGCCCGGAAAATCTGTATGCCTCGTTCAATAGAGCGAACTTGACCGACACCACCAGAAAAAATCCAGGCTTTCCGGCCAAATAAGCGCCTTTCACCGGCAAAGGAGCGTATATAGATTTAACGCTTATTGCCATTGCTCCGAAAATAAGCTATAATTAACTAAATTAATTAGCTAAATGGAGCAATTATTGTGCAACAAGAAAACTTGAGTCTCCTGGCATTTCAAAAAAGGTTTAGGACCGAAAAAGCTTGTCAGAAA
>JAHIKF010000213.1 GCA_018897875.1 Pseudomonadota bacterium
CTATAAGGAATAGCTATTAAAGTCCCCCTTTGGAAAAGGGGGATTTAGGGGGATTTAAGAACCTCCAAGCGCAAGGAATTTATGGCAAACGTTATACCTGACTTGAGCCGGTCCGGGCAGCTTAAGAAAAACTCGGGTCTAGAGAACCGGAGGTGTTACCGGTCCATCGCACCCGAACAAATTTTTTCAATGGCGGCCTTGATCTGGCAGGCTCTCCAGCCGAAATCGGTCAGGCAGGCAACGCCGGCCTGAATAAAGGCGGCGTCATAAGGGTCGCGCAACAGGTCAACCACCAGCTTTGGGGCGGCAGCTTGGATCGCATCCAGGAGTTTTTTATCGGCGGGATAGAGATGGGCGTCGTAGCAGAAGAGGATAGTCACGTCCGAGTTTCTGGCAAGGGTCACGGCCTGTTGAATCTCTGCATCCGCCGGCTCGATGGAGACCAGGTGAATCTCGGGATTAAAACCGAATTTCTGGAACTCATTCCGGACGAAATCCTGTTCCGGCAACACTTCCCTTTCGATCATTATGTTAGCCGCGAGACCTGAAAATCGCGGCAAGATCACCCCGATGCTTGGTTCGCCGCGCTTCAGCGGCAATAATTTTCTCTCATCTTGGATAACCTGGACAGATTCACGGCAGATGCTTGCCGCCAG
Source organism: Pseudomonadota bacterium (assembly GCA_018897875.1). GTDB lineage: Bacteria > Desulfobacterota > Desulfobaccia > Desulfobaccales > 0-14-0-80-60-11 > 0-14-0-80-60-11. The sequence goes on from JAHIKF010000213.1 coordinate 657, forward strand.
GCTGGAACCGGCGGGTTCGGCGCCGGGTTCTCCGCCCTCAAATCTTTGGGCGCGCTTTAATTTCAATCTTCTGATCCGGGCGGCGCTCTCCTCCAGTTCTTTCAGGGGGAGTTGCTTGCGCCTGTAGGCCTCGAGCAGTTTATAGTAAACCTCTTTCTGCGCCTTGGGATCATGACAAACCAGCAATAGATCATGTCCCGCTTGGGTAGCTAAGATCCCTGCTTCGCCGATGGGGCAGATGGCCTTAATCGCGCCCATTTCAAGATCGTCGCTCGTAATAACCCCTTTAAAATTGAGCTCACCTCTGAGGTAATCGTGAATAATTTTTTTGGAAAATGTGGCGATCATATTTGGATACGGATCAAGTTTGGGATAGTAGGGGTGGGAAGACATCACCAGATCGACCCCGGCTTGAATCGCGGTCACGAAAGGCTGCAAATGCACCGCTTCCATCTCTTTCCAGGTTGAGCCGATGACCGGCAGGCCAAGATGGGCATCTACGGGTGCATGACCCTTGCCGGGAAAATGCTTGGCGCAGGCTGAAAGTCCGCCCTGTTGCATGGCGGCAATTCGCGCCGCGCCCATCTGCGCCACCAATTGCCAATCTTGGCCGTAAGATCGTATGCCGATATTGGGGCTGTAAGCCTCGGTCAACACATCGAGCACCGGGGCCAGATTCACGTCCATCCCCAGCCGCCGCAGTTCTTTGGCCTCGATCTCCCCCTGCTGCCGGGCATAGTCGATTTTGCCGGCGCCTCCCAGCGCCATATTGTCCGGGAAAACGGTGATCCCGTCCCGGAACATGATGACCCGCCCGCCTTCATGGTCTGTCGTCACCAGCAGTTTGCGGCCCAGAGCCTCTTCCAGATCGGCAATCAGTTTTTTAATCTGCACCGTCGAGTCAAAATTTCTCCGGTAGAGAATCAGCCCCCCAGCATGCAGCTCCTTAAAATGACGGACAATCTCCGGCGTGATCCTGGTGCCGGGAATGCCGATGACCAACCTTTGGCCGACAAATTCTTCTAATTTCATGGTGCGATCATTTTAACCATGCAAATAGTTTTTTGATACGATAGTTTGGACCTTGATGGAAATCCAGACCTTTTTTTCCCGCGGCAGCAGTCTGACCTGGCAGGATTACTCGGTTGTTTTAGTGCTTCTCGCGCTGTTGATTTTTGTCGGCATTTACTTCGGCAGAGAAGAAAAAACCACCGATGACTTTTTCCTGGGGGGGAGAAAAATCCCCTGGTGGGCGGCTTGTCTGTCGTTTGTGGCGACTGAAATCAGCGCCGTAACCCTGATCGCGGTGCCTGCGGTCGCTTATATGGAAAACTGGGAATATGCCCAGTTTTTTATCGGTTCTTTCCTGGCCCGAATCGTCATCGCCTTCCTGTTTATCCCGGCTTTTTACCGGTATAACTGCACCTCCATTTATGAATTTTTAAAATATCGGTTCGGAACAGCAACCCAAATCGCCGGCTCGATCCTGTTTTTCATCACGCGTCTGTTGGCCTCCGGCGTCCGGCTGATGGTAGCTTGTTTGGCCGTGAGCATCCTCATCGGCTGGCCTATCATTCCGACTATCCTGCTTTTTTCGGTCATCTGCATTCTCTACATCGCCTGGGGCGGGATCAAGGCGGTAATTTGGACCAATGTGGTGCAAGCCCTGACCTTTACGGTGGCGGGAGCGGTGGCCATCGGTTTCCTGCTGTCGCACATTGACGGCGGGGCCGCGGCCGTGGTCGCGCTTGCCGGCGCGGCTGGAAAACTGAAAATCTTCAACTGGGGACCGGGTCTGGCGGAATCCGGATCGGGAGCCTTCCTGAAGAGCCTGTTCACGGACCCCAATATATTTGTTCTGGCGACTTTGAACGGGTTTTTTGGCTCCATGGCGGCATTTGGGACTGATCAGGAGATCATGCAGAGACTGCTGACCGTGGAAACGCGCCGAGAAAGCCAAAAAACCATGCTGTTGACGCCCATCGGCAGTTTCCTGGTGATGTTTATTTTTCTCTTTATTGGCGCCTGCCTTTATGCCTTCTATGTTCAGCACCCCGGGCTGCCCCTGCCGGCAAAATTGGACAAAATTTTTCCGCATTTTATCGAGCAGACGATGCCCCCATTGATGCGAGGGCTGATGCTGGCGGCGATTGTGATGGCGAGCATTGACTCGCCTTTAGGTTCCCTGACTACTTCATTTGTCACGGACATCTATCGTCCGGTGATCGTTAAAGCGGCAACTGAACGCCACTATCTGTTCATCTCCAGAGTTTGTGTGGTTATTTTTGGCATTATCTTAGCGTTCATCGCCTACTTTTTCAGCCATTTTGAAAAATTCCTCTGGCTGGCGTTTAAAATTGGCGGGGTCACCTACGGGTCTTTACTGGGAGTTTTTCTTCTCGGTCTTCTGACCACAAGGCGATGCAATCGAGTCAATGTCGTTGCCATGTCCCTTTCCGCCCTTGCCATGCTGGTTCTTTTGATTCTTTCCGAGAAGCAGATATTCCCCCTGGGATGGACCTGGCTGTTGTTGATCGGCACATTTTTGACTTTTGCCACCGGTTGGATTTTTGGGGAAAAAGCTACCAGCCCCGCTGACCCGGCCCCGCAAAACTGATCCACAGGTTATACCGAGTTCGGTCTAAAATGAAACAAATCAATCAGATAACCTATTGATATTACACGTAGGGGCGGGTTTTAAACCCGCCCCTACAAGACGAACATGGTATTCTGTCCGGGGAGCAGGCCAGGCAGAGACGCAACCGGCGCCTTGGGCCTGGCCCAACTATCTGGCAATCAAGGGCTTATACCAGAAGGGCTTCAGCGGCAAGTGGGGCGGGGTTTTGTACACCCGTGCCTGCCAGTCCGCATCGGTGTAACGGCTCGTGAGAGGGCCGGTAAACTCATAGTAGTTGAAAGCCGCCCCCACGGTAAGGCGGCTCACGCCCTCGTTACCCACCAGGGCCAGGATGAAGTAGGGTTCGCCCGTGGCTTCATACAGAATTTGGCCCTTGACGGCGTCGGTGTGAATATCGGCGATGAGGCCGGACCGCTTTTCTTTCTCTTCCAGGATGGCTCCCTCGACTAAGGGCTCGGCCAGGAAAGAGAGGTTGCCGCTGCGGAGCTTCTCGTATTCTGCCTCGCTGAGCGGGGTACCGCTCAATTCCTTGACCGCCAGGGAAGTATAGAAGTTTATCCTCTCTTTAAAGGAACTCAACCGGCCGTATTCTTCCAGTTCTTTGTTGAACAGGCCGTATTTCTTGAACCCGGCCGCGGTATAGTCTACCAGCCGGGCGAGTTCCTGCCAGAAAGCCATATTCGGCTCCACAAAACCTTTGGGCACCGGCGGCCGGCCTTCATCACCGCCGCCGCCTTTCTCGGCAAAGTTCTGCTTGACGTAAAGCAAGGTATCATGTTTGAGTTCGGTGTACGATCCCAGAAAGGTCTGCAGTTGCTTGATGGGGAAAAGTTTCCCCTGCATGTAGCGGGGATAGCCGGGGCCGAAAGTCTGCGGCAGGGTCCCCAACAGTTTCAGCCAGGCCGTGCCCACGGAACTGTACCACTCCACCTCTTGCACGCGCTTGAGATCCGCGGCCACCTCATCCAGTTTGCCGTAAAATCCGCTCACCTCGGCGGCGGAAAATGGCGGCGCCTCCTGCTTCAGAAAGGCGCCAGCAAACTCCCGCGCCGTCTTATCGCCCAGCGCGGCCGGAACGAACAGGGCCGTGGGGGTGGAAGGCAGGCGCACCGTCACCTTCTCCTGCCCCGCGGTCAGTCGGCCTAATATCCAGCCGTCGAACGTAAAGCGCTGGCCGAAAATGCGAAAGGCCTTGGTGCTGGCTAACAGCTCTGCCTTGGTCTGCTGAAGCACGGAGTCGCTGATAATGACGTCGGACAAAATTCTGGGCGGCCTGAGTTCCGTCAATTGTTGGGAAATCTTGGTCAAGACCTCCGGATTAACCGCCTCGGCCGGAGAAAATTTCTCCGTGCCCAGGACCTTGACGACGAAATTGCGCCACTCCGGGTAGCCAATATCGTCCGAGGCCCCGGCGTAGAAGGCGGTGATCTCCATGAGCTTCTGCCAGTCTTTGACCAGAGGCTGCCCGTCGGGGCCGGGGCTCGCCATCAGGTAGGCTACCAGCAGGGCGTCAGAAACTGCCTCGGGGTTATTCAGCAAGTAGCTGTTGCGGCCCAGATACATCATGGCCCGGAAGTAGGCCCGCAAGAGAGAGGTTTTGGCGTAGTGGCTCCGGGGCGTAAACTGGGTGTAGTCGGTCTTTACCTCCCCGTCTTTGCCATACTGGCCATAAAGGGGCGATACGCCCACCCCGTCGGCCTGATAAATGTTTTTGATCTCCTGGGTCATGCGCCCAAAGACCTCCGGAGAGAACTGCTTTTGATACTTGCCCAGCCCCTCCAAGGCGCCTTCCAGGGATTCGGCGACGTCGGGTTTGTCGGCTAAGTCATTATAGCCACCGCCAGCCTTGAGCCTCTCCTCATAGGACTTGGACCACTGGGCGTTCTCCAGGATGACCAGGGGCACCGTCAGTTGCGCCGCCACCACTTCATAGCGGGCCGCCAGTTTGCCGCTGGACTGGCCCCGGTATTTGAGGGCGTTGGCCTGGGCCTGTTGCAGAAAACGCCGCAGCAGGGGGGCCAAGTCGAATCTTTCGAGATATTCCAGCGAGTTTTGAAAATATTTGTGAAAGGCGTGGAGCAAGACGTCGGGCGTGACCAGGCGCGCATTTTCCGGCTTCCGCTCTGACACTGATTCAGACCCGCCAACCTCGTCGAACATGCCCAGCATTTCGTCCCACTCCCAGCCGTCACCCATTGTCCCCTTAAACCGGGTGGCTCGCTTGGGAATCATCAGGAACTTGTGCTCATTGAGAAATTTTTTCTGGCCGGCGGTGAGTCGGACGCCGAGCAATTTCATGACTCCCTTGACGTTTGCGGCCTTGTCCACCGTGGTGGCTGAGTCTTTCAGCGCCGGGGTCACCTCCAGGGTTTTTAAAGAAGGCAACTCGGCGAAGGCCGCAAGCGTAACCGGCGGCAGGGTGAGAACCGGCACGTCGGCCGAAGCACCCGGCCCCACCTGGCCGGCGGCGGTCAGGATAAAGGTCAGAATCATGAGGAGCAGTTTGGCCGTGCGTGATGGGGGACAAGCGTCCATAGGGTTCCCTCCTGGAAATTTGCCCGGCGGAGTTCTCAGGTCAGGAGCGTCTCGCCCCCACCTCCCGCCGGGGCGCAATGGAAAAGCCCCGAGCCGAAATCGGCCTTTCGATGCCGACGTCTTTGGCATTACCACATCTTCATTAACGGTATATTTTCACGAAAAAGCTGGAATTAACTAGAATTCATTACAAAACCGATTTTCGGCGTCATTTTGAATCAACCTATGGAGTTTAAGTTGGGAAAGAATCACCCCCCCTTTTCTAAAGGGGGGCAGGGGGGATTAAATAAGCGCTTGATAATCCCCCTAAATCCCCCTTTAAAAAAGGGGGACTTTAAACCCCCGTTCCCAACCTTTGATTGGTTGAGAGAACATATTTGCAGCCCAAGACAGGTTTTGCAGTAGGTTCTATTAGAGTAGCGCCCCGGTACGCCCTCGACCAGCCGGCCCGGCCTTTTACCTCCCCCGGGAGAGGGGAGATTTTTCCGGGCCTCACGGGTGCAATGGCCTTCAAGAACCCGGCAGCAGGTTACTCCTGCCTCCGGAGCACCTGGTGCAGCGCCGCCAGTTGCCGCCACAGGGGCAGGACCTGGGCCAGGGGCAGGGAATTGGGGCCGTCGCAGCGGGCCGCGTCAGGGTCGGGATGGACCTCCATGAACAGGGCGTCCACCCCCGCGGCCACCCCGGCCCGGGCCAGCAAGGGGATGTACTCCCTTTGGCCGCCGGAGCACGTGCCCTGCCCTCCGGGCAGCTGGACGCTGTGGGTCACGTCCAGGACCACGGGGCACCCGAGGCTGCGCATGATGGGGAGGCTGCGGAAATCCACCACCAGGTTGTTGTAGCCGAACATGGCGCCCCTCTCCGTGAGCAGCACCCGGCGGTTGCCGGTGGAAAAAACCTTGTCCACCACCGGCCCCATGTCCCAGGGGGCCATGAACTGGCCTTTCTTGATATTGACCGCCTTGCCGGTTTGGGCTGCGGCCACCAGCAGGTCGGTCTGGCGGCAGAGAAGGGCCGGGATCTGCAAGACGTCCAAAACCCGCGCCGCAGGCTCCACATCGGCCACCTGATGGACGTCCGAGAGGACCGGCAGGCCCACTTCGTCTTTCACCCGGGCCAGGATAGAAAGGCCCGGGGCCAGACCCGGCCCCCTAAAGGAGGTCAGGGAGGTGCGGTTGGCTTTATCAAAGGAGGCCTTGAAGATCAGAGGCAGGTTGAACTCGGCGGCATAGTCTTTCAGGGTCCGGGCGATGGCCAGGGTAAGCTCGGCGGACTCGATGACGCAAGGCCCGGCGATCATCACCAGATCACCGGCGCCTACCCAGAAGTCTGCGATTTGAACTTTGTCGGCTAATTCTATCATTCTGATGAATGTAACTTAATTTTTGTCATCCTGAGTGCAGCGAAGGATCTCAAGTACCTAAAATGCGAGATTCTTCGCTCCGCTCAGAATGACAAGTTAAAGTATATCTTTATGGGAATACGCTGTATGAGGTTCATTTCTTAAAATCATCAAAGAATTTTTCATCCACATCATAGGTTGTCCTCGGTATAAGCCCAAGTTGCTGCTGTTCAAACATTTGCACCAGGGTGTCTCCGTCAACCAATTCGATGGGAGGCGCACCATCTCTCCGAGCCTCTTTCTTGGCTTCAAGGGTGAATGTGCCGGTGGTAATGATGATGCCCTTGTCGGCTCTTCCCATCATGGCCCCGCGGAAATCCCTTATCTGAGAAGGGGTTACGGCTCCCTGATAACGTTTGCATTGGAAAAGAACATTGAAGCTCACGAATGGGTTTACCTGAAGAATGCCGACGCCATCTATGCCTCCGTCACCGGTCTTCCCGGTTACCTCCACTTTTTGGAAACCGGACTCCCGCAAAAGTCTTTGGCTGAGACGCTCAAAGCCGCTTGGCGGCAATGACTTGATCAAGTTGAGCAAATTGGTGCGGTGATCTGGAGGCTCAATTTCTTCATCATCCGCTACACCAACTGATGGCGTTGTTCGGTCTTTAAGTCTCTTCCCTTCTTTGAAACTCTTCTTGACTTCACTAAAAATGCCTAAGGCGTCAATTGTCAAGGTATCTGCGGACAGCCCTTTCTCTGTGAGACTCCATATACCACGCTTTGAAGCATCTATATAACCGGCGTATGCCAGATAAAGCCGTGCCCATTGAACTTGATTTCGGACACGTGATTGCCCGTTCTTTAGGGTCTCTTCTTGTTCTGCTTCTGGTATCCTCATTTTTTCAATGACGCGATCAATTACCTCGGCGGCTGTTCCAGACCCCCCTGTCTCTTTGAGGACTTCAATAATCGGTTTAAAAAAACGAATAAACTGCGAACCTTTAATTCTGCTCATTTTATTTTGTCCACTCATGTCTAATTTCCTGTCATTCTGAGCCGCCAGAGGCGGCGAAGAATCTCATAGGATTATTCAGACAAGTCCTTCCATCCTGGGTTCATTGATTCAATCAGTGCAATTTTTTTCTTCCGCAGCCATCCCTTAATTTGTTTTTCTCTTGAGATTGCCGCATTAATATCATTGGTTTCTTCAAAATAAACTAATTTCCCAATTTTATATTTACTGGTAAATCCCTTAACTAAATGATGTTTGTGTTCATAAATTCTTCGTTCAAGGTTATTCGTGACACCAGTATATAATGTTCCGGACTTATTAGTCATTATGTAAACAAAGTATTGATATTGACGAACCATACTTTTTGAGACCCTTCGCCTGCGGCTCAGGGTGACAAGAATGGTGAATTCTTATACTAAAAAGCAATCAAACGACTATTATTTGTCATTCTGAGTGTAGCGAAGAATCTCTCTTTTTAGCCGCCGAGATTCTTCACTCCGCTGCGCTCCGTTCAGAATGACAAGAATTATTCTGTGTCTTTATACCGCAATTTCGTATTAGAGAGTTATCTGAGGTACCAATAAAAGCTGACGGCTGACAGCTATCCTCTAAATCTCCCCGCCGGGGTGGGGCAGGCCCAGTTTATATTCCAGGCAGGCCCGGATGTAGTCCCGGAACAGGGGATGCGGTTTCAGGGGCCGGGACTTGAATTCCGGATGGAACTGGCATCCCAGGAACCAGGGATGGTCATGGATTTCGATGATCTCCACCAGTTCGCCGTTGGGGGAGGTGCCGGAGATCACCAGGCCGGCATTCTGCAGTTGTTCCCGGTAGTGGTTGTTGAATTCATAGCGGTGGCGGTGCCGTTCCATGATCTTGGCCTCGCCGTAGGCGACCCCGGCCAGGGAGCCGGCCGTCAGGACGCAGGGGTAGCTCCCCAGGCGCATGGTGCCGCCTTTGTCCGCGGCCTGGTCCCGGCGGATAATGGCGTCGGTGCGGTAGTCATACCACTCCCGCATCAGGTAGATGACGGGGTGCTCGGCCTCGGGGAGGAATTCTTCGCTGGTGGCAGAGGCGATTTCGGCTACGTGGCGGGCAAATTCGATGACCGCCAGCTGCATGCCGAAGCAGATGCCGAAGTAGGGAATTTTCTGCTCCCGGGCATAGCGGATGGCCAGGATCTTGCCCTCCACGCCCCTGACCCCGAAGCCCCCGGGAACCAGGATGCCGTGGAGGTGGCTCAGCAGGCCCTCGGGGCCTTCCCGCTCCACCCGTTCCGAGTCGATATAGGTGAGGGCCACCTGGACTTCGTTGGCCAAGCCGCCGTGCACCAGGGCCTCGTGCAGGCTTTTATACGACTCTCGCAGGTCCACGTACTTGCCCACGATGCCGATTTCCACCCGGTCCTTGGGATTTTTGATGCGCGCCACCAGCTTTTCCCAGACCTCCAGGCGGGGGGCCCGGGTCCAGATATTGAGCGTCTCCACCAGGCGATCATCCAGTCCCTCCCGGTGAAACAGCAGGGGAATCTCATAGATGTTGTCAACATCCTGGGCGGTGATGACCGCCTCGGGCTCCACGTTGCAAAACAGGGAGATCTTGGCCTTGATGTCCTGGCTCAAGACCTTTTCGGTGCGGCACAAAAGAATATCAGGCTGGATGCCGATGGAGCGCAATTCCTTGACGCTGTGCTGGGTCGGTTTGGTCTTGACCTCCCCGGCGCTCTTGATAAAGGGCACCAGGGTCAGGTGGATGTAGCAGACGTTCTCTTTGCCCAGGTCTCCCTTGAGCTGGCGGATGGCCTCCAAGAAGGGCAGGCTCTCGATGTCCCCCACGGTGCCGCCGATCTCGATGATGGCCACATCCGCCGAGGGCGCCACGGCCATGATGGCCTGCTTGATTTCGTCGGTGATGTGGGGGATGACCTGGACGGTGCCGCCTAAATAGTCGCCCCGGCGCTCCTTGGTGATGACGTTGTGATAGATGCGGCCCGAGGTGAAGTTGTGCTCCTGGCCCAGGGTGACCGAGGTGTAGCGCTCGTAATGCCCCAGATCCAGGTCGGTCTCGGCCCCGTCTTCGGTGACGTAGACCTCGCCGTGCTGGAACGGGTTCATGGTCCCGGGGTCCACATTGATATAGGGGTCCAGTTTTTGAAAGGTAATGCGCAGCCCCCGGGATTCCAGCAAGGCGCCAATGGCCGCGGCGGCCACGCCCTTGCCTAAGGAGGACAGCACCCCGCCGGTGATGAAGATGATTTTGGTTTTCACAAGTCCTTTATTATACCTAGCCAATCCCAATGTCAAGCCGAAGTCCGGCGGCAAGCGGAGGGAAAAAAAGCGGGCACAGCAGGGCGCGGTTTTCCGGGCGGATCGGGATAAACCGGCTCAACGCTTAGCTCGGAGGCGCCCCCGCGGATGGGCCCCAGGTTCAGAAATTTTGCAGGGAAAATCCGGCCGGTTAACCATGCCTTCAGGGGCGATTTCTGGATGTTTCTGGGCACCCTTCCTTATCCTTACCTACTCCTGATCGTGGCTTCCTGGCGCCCTGAAAAGCTGTCAGTCCCGTAACCAGAGCCTTTCTCTGGCCCGGGGGGTGGCGGTGGATTGGGTGATCCTGGGGCGGAATTCTAACCGGCCCGAGGCTTTTCCCCAGAAATTATCCATAGTGAGTTTGCAGGTGACCCGAGAGTTTCTGGCGGGGTCGAAATGCAGCTATCGAAAGAATATTAAAACAATTTATTAGCATGGAGTAGCGGCAACAGAGGAGATGTCATCACTGTCCACCTATATTTGGATTGCCTCCAGCCCGGGGGTACCGACCCAAGGCCCGGTCGAGAGGCGCGGGTCACAGGCGGGAAATTTTCCGGTGGCCCGGAAGCCGGGAGGCGGGTAAGCTGCACCGCCTGGGGGTCCCCCGGGTATCAGAAAAACAGTTGGGGGGGACTTGCGTGTGAAATCTGGATTTTGCGTGACACCTTGGGGGTTGGTAATGTCGTATTCCTGGTCAAAATATCCCTGGAGACACTTGCTGCCCAGGTTGGCGGATTCAACCTGAAAGGTCCCGAAAAACCTTTTTGCACAGGCTTATCCAAGGCTGCGGCATAATCTCGGGAGAAATATCTTACCACATAACCATCGTATCACGGACTGACTAATTTTGGCGTGCCCATAACTCCGCTCGGAAGGGTTGGGGTTCCGGCAGTTGGGATCACATTGGGGTCAAAATATAATGGTAAAAATTTTCCTTTCATGGAGTTCGCGTCTGCTTGTTCGACTTTGAAGGCCACCCAGTCGACGATTTTCTGATACGTGCATTTCTCAACGTTTTCGACCACAGGCATTATAATTGTGTCGCCGACATGGACAAATGTTCTTAATAATGTGGCATCGGTACCTGGAACCATCCAAAGTCGGTCGTCCATAGTAGTCAGCGGCCTATTTATACGGACAGTCGGGACGTCGTTGGTTCCATCCAGATTAAACCACGATGCCTTCCCTTTATTGCTGAAAGGCTGAATATCTTGGTCGGACAGGTCTATAAATATAGTTGCATCGGGTCCAATATCAAAGACAGTGTCTGGATCTAATGCGATAGGGGGGATGTTAGTGGTACTATAACATTTGGGGAGAATTGCGGTTGCTGTGGCACTCATGGTTTTTGGATTAGATATCCCAAAAATTGGTGCTAAATATAGAGTGACATCTCTACTTAGTGTCATAGTTATTGCCGGCAACGGCAGATAAGCTGAGTTAATTGGGCAAACTGTTGGCAGTGGTGGTGAGGGCGGTGATTGTACATAATCTGTTGGTGGTGTTAAACACCAGTATCCAGGTTTAACAGCGTCAACTGGAATGCTAAATTGTTGGTAATTAGCTTTATTATATGCATTATTAACTAGTGCTTGGGCCCTAAGCTGTCCTTGCACCCAGTTCGGCGTTTCATTTGGCCCCGGGTTGTTGTAAGGCGCCAAGCCTGCTGCGCCGGCCAAGGCGCCGGCATCCGCAGTCCTCTGCAACTCGGCCTTCACCATTACCATATGGCCAACATCGAACGCCAGCCCCACAAATCCGCAAATTACGGTGAGAACGATGGCTACAATAACAGCTGACGCTCCTGATTCATCAAGGGCCAGAGTCAAATTCTTATGCGCTCTCGTATTATGCATTTCAGTCCCCTTTAGTGCTCAACGTTCATAGCCGTAGTGGCTGTTACTGTCTGTGGGTTGGTAAATCCAAGCCAATTGCCAAGTATCCACCAATGTTTGTCCGCATTAACACTAACAGTGACAATTTTAGTTGGAAATGTACCAGCATAGCTTGCGCTAACAACTAAGTTTGACAATTTAAAGTTATTATAGTTAAGACCGGCTGGCAATTTTACGTAATCGGAGATAGCCGCAGAAGTCGGGGAAGCGTTGAGGTATGTATATTTCGCGGCATAACGGGCGCCTTCCCGACTGGCATTACTGGTAAGATATTGGATGTAATACCTATGGCCTAAATCCATACCCCCCAGTATTAATAATACTAATACGGGTAGAATTATGGCGAACTCCACGGCCACGGCGCCGCCTTCTCCACGCAGGCCCCGCTTCGTATCAGACCCAAATGCGCACCGCATAGTTTTCCTCGCTAAACCGACAAATTGCGCCCTTTCAATCAGGGTTCCCGGCAGGGGGATTGCCGGGCTGTTGAGTAAAGAAGTTAAACCAGTCTTTAACAAAGTTCTATCCGGGAATCCCTGATATTGGGGGTCAAGAAACCTGTTTTTTGCCGGTGAAAAAGAGAAAAACCGCCGAGAGGAAGACCGGGAAACTCCGGTGATGGCGCCAATCTTCAGGGATAAATAAGAAAAAATAGATTATAGCGTTTGCCAAAAGTTCCTTCTCATTGATGGTTCTTAAATCCCCCTAAATCCCCCTTTTTCAAAGGGGGACTTTCAAAGGAATTCCGCTAAGTTCCCCCCTTTGGAAAAGGGGGGGTAGGGGGGATTTAGGTTCTTGGAGAATGTGCCATAGCGGAAAAAACTTTTGGCAATCGCTATAAAGTAATTAATCGGTAGATTTCAAGGGCATAGGCCGGCAGATGGTCCCGGGAGACCCCGGGGCTATTCGTAGGAAAAGGTGAGGGTGGTGGCAAACTTGATCAGGGAAGTGACGATGATAAACCCGGCGACCACGATGAGCAGCAAGAGCAGGGGGTAGACGATGATTCGGTACCGGGGAGAGCGCTTCAGGCGAGCCCGGAGCCATTCCAGGGCCCGGGCAAACTCCTCTGTGAACAAGAAGATGATGAGCAAAAAACCGGCATAAAAAAGGATGGTCCCGATAACGGTGCCCCGGAAGCAAATGGTCGGCAAGGCGCCCCCGTCTGCCACCGCCGGCAAGGGAAATGAGGCGGCGGGGTTTTTCCCGGGGCATCTGTCCCGCCCTTGCCCCCTATTTGCCTCTGACCTCAGTTTTATACAAGATGAAGGCTGCGACGATAACAATCACGACGCCCAGGAATATGAACGGATGTATGCCGACCTCGTACCTCAGCCAGGCCCACACCTGGTAACCGGCGTAGGCACCTTGTTGCCACACGCCATCTAACCCCATAGTAACCTCCGGTTAGGTAGCCCGTTGAATCCCCTTGTTTTATTATATCATGTTTCTCGCCCGAGAGAAATCCAGCCGCGGCCCAGGCGCGCCTCAGGTTAAGGGCGCCAGTTCCACTCGGCCCCAGGCGCCCAACTTCTCGCCCACGATGACGAGTGCGCCCAGGATGTCGGGGAGGGCGGCGGCCCACGCCAGGGCCGGGGCGATGGTGTCGGGGCCCTGCACCCGGTTGCCCAGCGCGGTGGCCGCGGCATCGGCCAGGGCGGCGCTTTCGGCCAGGACACAGGCGGCGTCGGCTCGGCCGAAGCTCAAGGAATGCCCGACGCTGGCCGAAGAGGTGCATACCCCCAAAGGACTGAGGCTGGGGTCGAGGCGCAGCCCCACCCGGTGGCTTAGAGGGGAGTGCCCGGCAAACAGGGCCACGGTGGCCGGCTGTCTAATGGCCAGAAAGATGTCGCCGCCATTTTCCACGATGACCTCGGGGCTTAAAGGGGCCAACTGCCGCCCCACCCGGGCCGCCAAAGCCCCGGCCACCGCAGCCATGGGTCCCAACCCGGCGGCCGCCGCCGCCTCGATCATCTCCCGGACCACCGCCGGGGCGAACCGGTCCGCGGGCCAGGGGGTAAGAGCCGTGAGGAAGCCGGGATGCCCGGCAATGTAGGCCTCCAGCTGCTGCCGTTCCTGGATGACGATTTCCCGGACCTCGGCGGAAAAATCCCGGGCGGCCAGCACCCAGAGGTCGGTCTCCTTCACCGCCACGCGAAAACCCGTCAGGCCCGGCCGGGTCATGCGGCTGCGATAGATGCGAGGTTCGTAGGGTGGCGTGGTCATGCAGGCTATCCTCTGGCTCGAAAAGTTTTCCGTTTTCTGTGGAACAGCCGCCCCGGCTGTTGTGCTCCGAAAAGTTACCTGTAGGGCGGGCACTGCCCGCCATAATTACGATCCCCACTTTTCATGCTTCACGGGTGGACGAAGGCCCATGCGCAACTGGCTTGAAAAGTTTTTTGTAGGGTGCGTCCTACGCACCATGCGCTAACCTCTCAAGGCGATGAGCCCCACGCCGGCGCACATCAAGCCGGCGCCGAGGACTCGAGGCAGGAAAGGCCGCTCCTTAAGCCATAGCCCCCCTAAAAGGACGCTCAACAGCAGGCTCAGGCGTTTTACCGCCACCAGGTAAGCGGCCGGAGCCCGTTCCATGCCGCCAGCCAGGCAGAGAAAGCTCAGGACGGAGCATAACCCCAGGACCACCCACCAGCCCCCGTGTGCCTTGAGGCTGGGCCGGAGCCGCACCCGGTTCCAGGGATAGGCGGACACCATCAGCCCGGTGACGGCCAGGGGATACAGGGTCCCGAAAAAGAGTGCGCCGGAGTGCAGAATAGCCGACTTGTACAGGGCGGCGGTCAAAGAATAGATGGCCGCCACCATGAGCATCAGGCGGGCGCCGGGCTCTTTGGCCAGGGCCTTCAGCGGCGCCAGGACCCCGGTCTTGCCCCCGCCGTCGGCCCCCAGTCCCAGGATGTAGCACCCCAGGGCGATCATCACGGTGCCCGCCACCCCCCAGCGGTTCAGACGTTCTCCCAGCACCAGCCAGCCGGTGAAGATCAGGAAAACCGGGGTAAAGGCCAGGAAAGGGACGCACAGCGAGAGGTGGCAGAAACGCAGGGCCCGCATGTAGAGGAGAAGGGCCAGGACCTCCAGGGGCAGCATGACCGCCACAATGAGCCAGAAAGGCGGGGTCAGCTCCGGCTGACTGAGACCCAGGGCCACCAGGGCCAGAAACGGCACCGCCCCCAGCAGCCGCACCAGGGCCATGCCGTAAGGCGACAGCTGGACGAAATACCGCTTGGTCAAAACGTCGGCGCCGGAATCTCCCAGGGCCGCACCCAGACCCAGAGCCAACCAAATCCCCATACCCATATTGTTGTTCCGAAAAGTTCT
Source organism: Pseudomonadota bacterium (assembly GCA_018897875.1). Taxonomy (GTDB): domain Bacteria; phylum Desulfobacterota; class Desulfobaccia; order Desulfobaccales; family 0-14-0-80-60-11; genus 0-14-0-80-60-11. Next base: position 15,724 of record JAHIKF010000213.1, read on the forward strand.
TTAAATTGGTGGCACAGGCTTTCCAGCCTGTGTCAAGGAAGCAGTTTAATCGTGCACAGCCTGGAAAGGCTGTGCCACCAGCCAAGGCCAGGTTTTCATGTTTTACGGGTGGGCCAAAGCCCATGCGCGACTGCTTCTCATTGTTTTTGGAGGGAGGCAGCCCCCTTATGGCGGGCAATGCCCGCCCTACATTATTCCCCTCAACCGCGCCACCTGGTTGCTAACCGCCACAAATTCCGCCACGCTCAGGGTTTCTCCCCGGCGCTTCAGGTCGATGTTCAACTCCGCCAGGATGCCGCGCATCGCCTCGGGGCTCAGCCCGAAGGCCGCAGCCCCGGACACCAGGGTGTTGTTCAAGGTCTTGCGGCGGTGGCCGAAGGCGGCCTTGACCAATTGGTGCAGCAAGGCCGCGTCAAGGGCCACCGAAGCCGGGGTTTCCGGGACCAGCCGCAGCACCACCGAATCCACCTGGGGCGGGGGATAAAAATTACCCGGCGACAGGCTAAAAAGACGGGTCACCCGGAAATGGTACTGGACCAGGACCGACAGAATCCCGTAATCCTTGGTACCCGGGGAGGCCGTGAGGCGCGCCCCCACCTCCAGCTGCATCATAAGCACGGCCTGGGCGATGGCCGCAACGTCCCGAATCAAGGTGAACAAAAGCGGTGAGGTGATCTGGTAGGGCAGGTTCCCCACCACCGCCAGGGGCCGGCCGGCCTCCCGGGCGGCCCCGGGGAAGTCGAACGTCAGCACATCCTGACAGATGACCTCGACCCCGGGGGGCTCGACCAAGAGATCTTCGGCCAGAAACCGGGCCAGCTCCGGGTCCCGTTCCAGGGCGATCACCCGGCGGGCGGCCGGCGCCAGAAGGCCGGTGAGGGCCCCCAGACCGGCGCCGATCTCCACCACGGTGTCCGCGCCGGTAAGGTTCAAGGCTGCGACAATGCGCCGGGCCTGGTGCGGGTGGAGCAGGAAATGCTGCCCCAGGGCCTTCTTAGGCCTCAGGCCCAGACGCAGCAGGAGGGTTTTGGGAGAGAGCGAGGACACTGAGAGCCTTTGCCGCTTTGCGCCGGCGATAGCGCTGGACGATCCACAGGGTCAAGAAATAAGACACGATGGCCGGGGGAATAGCCAGGATGACGCCCCCCACCTGCAAGGCTAGCCCCCCCTGCCAGAGCACGTCCATCCAGGCTTTAAAGCTGAAGGTCTCCGGAAACACCAGGGGCTTGCCGCGATACAACAGGAATTGTCCCAGCTTATAGGAGGCGATATAGATGGGCCCGATGGTCAAAGGATTGCCGACCTGGATGCCGATAAAGGCGGTCACCGGCGAGACCCGCAACAGGGCGGCCAGGGACAGGGCGGCCACCATATGGAAAGGAATGGTGGGGGTGATGCCGATGAACACCCCCAGGGCCATCCCCCAGGCAAGTTTGCGGGGGTCCTCCTGGAGACGGAGGAATTTCAGCCAGTGGTAGCGGAGCAGGCGTCGCAGGGCCATGGGGAAAGATTATGGGGACCCGGCCGGGCCGTCCCCGGCCTCCTTGAGCTCCCGGCGCAGCACCTTGCCCACCGCGCTTTTGGGCAACTCGGACCGGAACTCGATGATCTTGGGAACCTTGTAGACCGCCAGCAAGCGGCGGCAGTGGGCCTCGATATCGGCCGCGGTGAGCCCGGCCCCATCCTGGGGCACGATCACCACTTTCACTGTTTCCCCCCGGTAAGCATGGGGGACTCCCAGGGCCGCAGCCTCTTTCACCCCCGGGTGCTGATAGAGCACCTCTTCCACCTCCCGGGGATAGATTTTGTAGCCCCCGGCGATGATCAGATCCTTCTTGCGCTCCACGATATAAAAATAGCCCTCTTCATCCATGCGGGCCAAATCCCCCGTATGGAGCCAGCCGTCTTTAAGGACCAGGGCGGTCTCTTCGGGGTTTCGCCAGTATCCCTCCATCACCTGGGGGCCCTGGATGATCAGCTCTCCCACTTCGCCTGCCGGAAGTTCCCGGGCGCCGGTCTCCTGGTCCACCACCCTGGCCTGGGTGCTGGGCAAGGGAATGCCCATGCTGCCGGCCGGCCGCCTCCCCCGGACCGGATTGAAATGGGTCACGGGCGCGGCTTCGGTCAGGCCGTAGCCCTCCATCATGGTGCAGCCGCTCAACGCCTCGAAGCGGTCCCGGACTTCCAGGGGCAAAGGCGCCGAGCCGCTGATGCAGGCCCAGAGGGAGGACAGATCGAGTTTGGGCAGGCGGGGGTCGTTGATCAGGGCCACAAAGAGGGTGGGGACCCCGGGCAGCATGGTGGGCCGGTATTTCCGCATGGCCTTGATAAAGCTGTTGATCTCGAAGCGGGGCAGCAGAATAATCATGGCCCCCTGGGACATGGGCCAGTTGAGACAGGCAGTGAGCCCGAAGGAGTGCGAAAAGGGGAGCAGGCCCATGAGGCGTTCGGCGCCGTACCGCACCTGGGGCAGCCAGGCGCTGATCTGGGCCACGTTGGCCATGAGGTTGCCGTGGGTCAACCTGGCCGCCTTGGGGGTGCCGGTGGTGCCGCCGGTATATTGCAGCACCGCCAGATCCCCGGGTGCAGGCTCAGGCGGGGTGGGCCGGATGGGATGTTTCAGCAACTCCCGGAAGGCATACCGCTGCGGCCCCGGCTCAAACCCCGTGGCCAGGCCATCCCGCCGGGCTTTAAAGGTATAGAGCCAAGACAGGGGCCAGGGGAGAGCCTCCGCCAGACTGGTGATGATGACATGGGTCAGGTCAACCTGAGCCCGAATTTCTTCTAACCGGGGCAGGAAGTGGTCCAGGAGCACCAGCCGCTGGGCGCCGGAGTCGGCCAGTTGATGGGCCAGTTCCTTGGGGCCGAGGAGGGGATTGAGCATAACCGCCACGGCGCCCAGGCGCAGGGCGGCATGATAGGCCATCACCAGTTGGGGGCAATTGGGGAGAAAAATTCCCAGGCGCTCACCAGGGGCCAGCCCCAGGTCTTGCAGGGCGCAGGCCAGGCTGGCGGTCCGGGTATTGAGTTCGCCGTACGTGGTGGTCCGGCCGAAAAACACCAAAGCCGGGGACTGGGGAGATTGTTCCGCCGCTTGCAGCAACAGCCGGGGCAAGGAGGTGGTGACCGGCCCCACGGTGAGAGGCACTCCCGGGTCATAATGCGGCGCCCAGGGAAAGGTCATCATTGCCCTCCTCTAATGCTGGTGGGAGCCTCCTTCCTGGCATTCGGAGCAGGTACAGACCTGCTGCGCTTCGAGATCCTCAGGGGTGGCCTCCCGCACCTGGCGGATGGTAAAGGAAACTTCCAGGTCTTTGCCCGCCAGGGGATGGTTAAAGTCGACGAGCACCGATTCGTCCCGCACTTCTTCTACGATGAAGTACACTGCCTGACCATCTTCGTTTTCGGTCTCGAACACCAGGCCCGGGCGCAACTCCACCTCCGGCCCGAAGTCAGAGCGGGGGACTTCCATGAGCAGTTCGTCGTCAAATTCGCCGTAAGCCTGTTCGGCCGAGAGGTTGATGACTTTGGCGTCATTGACTTTCATGCCCAGCAAGGCTTCTTCCAGCCCCGGAGGCATCGCCCCTCCGCCCATGCAGAAAGAGATTTCCTCCGGCTTCCCATCGGGGGGATAGGTCTCGGCCTCACCCAGGTTGATGAGATAATCAATGGTCACAAAAGAATTCTTATCGATGTTCATGGAGTTCTCCAAAAAAAAAATCAGCACTTAACCCATTGAACCGGGATTAACATGCATTAGTTGCAGAACCTCAGCCAGCTAACCGGGAACGGGCCGCCGGATTGCAAGATACCTGGGTGGCCGCGGCCGGCGCCGGCCCGCCCTTATAGTTTGGTGCCCATGATGATCCGGCCGGTATTGAGCAGATTGCACGGCACCGTCTGGTGCACGGAAATGCCCGCGTCTTTCATGACCCGGATAACGTCCAGATCGGTGGTGAAGCCGATGCGGACAAAAACCGGGGCCATGACGTCCTCGACGCGACCCCAGAGACTGCCGTTCTGAGAGCGGGTGTGGTTAACCACAATGATTTGGTCGCCGGGCTTGACTACCCGGTGGATCTCCTGGCAGACCCTATAAGGATCCTGGACCGTGGTGATCACGTAGGCGGCCATAACGAGGTCGAAATGATTGTCGGGAAAGTTCAGGGTGGCGGCGTCCATGACGTGAAAGTCGAAGCGGCAGCCGCTGTTGATATTGGCGGCTTTTGCCCGGGCCCGTTCGATCATCGCCCGGGAAATGTCGATTCCCACCAGCCTGGTCCTCGGGGGATAATAATCCAGGGTGGAACCGGGACCCACGCCGACCTCCAGGACCTGCTGGTTAGGCTGCCGGGGCACGTATTTAAAGGCCTTGCGGCGGCCGGGGCCCAAAAGTTTGCCGAAAACATATTCGTAAAACGGCGAATAAAACGAATATAATTGTTCCATATAACGCGGATTAACTTGGCATTTCATAATGAAATCCTCTTTTTAGGATAGAGACTAAGCAGCCGGGCTCATAAAATTCTCCGGCGAATCGGCTAAAATATCCAATTGTACCCTACAGTCCGTTGGAAAGTAAATCTCTAATTTTCTCCGCCGGCCGGCGGCATGGCTCCGGACCTTACCAACTCTACCTCCCAGATATCCTGAGCTTGATGGTATTTCAAGAGATAGGCGCGATCCGCCACCTTGACCTTGAAGCAGAGATGACCTGGAGCCACCCACTGGTCTATGACCTGGTGCACTTCCAGCCAGGTCCGCCCCCAGGTAAAACGCCGGGGGCGTTCATGGAGTCGAAACCCGGAGTATGTCTCTACCCGGCACTTCATCCGTCAGTGGCTGTTAAAACGACATTGGGATAAAACAGGCTGGTGCCCGTCCCTGGAATCCTGGCCGGGACCGGCTCTCGGTTGCGAACCGGAAACCCGTTGCAATAGTAACACGAGTAATTTACAATGGCAATGAATCATTAACGTAATTGTGTATTTGGCCCCCTCGGGGGGCCGACAATCAATGCCCGCTGAGAGGCGCCCGGATACGATATCTCGTTTGCCGGGGGAGAGGTTTTTATACATGTCGTTTACAAAGACCATGGGAATGCGACGGGTGGTGATCACCGGCGTGGGTATGGTGACGTCCTTGGGGCTCGATGTGCCCACCGTGTGGAAGCGGCTGCTGGCCGGAGAATCCGGGGTAAGACGCCTGAACCGCTTTAATGCCGAACTCGTAGAGCGCTACCGCATTCCGGAGGATTTTCCCGTCATCGGCGGGGCCATCGAGAATTTTGATCTGAAAGCAATTTTGCAGGCCCGCAAAGACGTCACCAAGGAAGACTTAAAACAAATCAAGTACACTGATCGATTTACCCAGTTTGCCCTGGCCGCCAGCGTCGAGGCGGTGCATGACTCGGGTCTCAACCTGGAGGTGGAGGACCCGGAGCGGGCCGGGGTGATCATTGCCAGTGGCATGGGCGGGGTCAGTTCGTGGGAGGACGGGGTCCAGAAACTCCTGTCCGAAGGGGTGCGCCGGGTTTCCCCCTTCCTGGTGCCCAAGATGATTCCCAACCTGGCCGCGGGCAACGTCTCCATCCGCTTTAAAGCCAAGGGTCCCAATATTGCCCTGTCCACCGCCTGCGCCGCCGGGGCCCATGCCATCGGCCTGGCCTACCGCTCCATCCAAATGGGGGAAGCTGACCTCATGGCCGCGGGGGGCACTGAGGCCGCGGTGACGATCCTGACCATGACGGCCTTTTACCGCATGGGGGCCCTGGCCGTGGGCTACAATGACCACCCCGAGGCCGCCAGCCGTCCCTTTGATCTCAAGCGCTCCGGTTTTGTCATGTCCGAAGGCGCCGGCATCCTGGTACTGGAGGAACTGGACCACGCCCTGGCCCGCAACGCCAATATCTATGCCGAAATCATCGGCTTCGGGATGACCGGCGATGCCCACCACATCACCGATCCGGATAAGGAGGGGGCCAAGCGCTGCATTCAGCAGGCCATGAAAGACGGTGGCGTCACCTGCGCTGACATTGATTACGTCAACCCCCATGCCACCGCCACGCCCGTGGGCGATCGCAACGAAACCCTGGCTTTGAAAGAGATCTTCGGCGATAGCGCCTCACGGTTGCTGGTGAGCGGCACCAAGTCCATGACCGGCCACCTGCTGGGCGCCGCCGGGGCGGTGGAAGGCATTTTTTGCGCCCTGTCCATCCGGGACGGGAAGGTGCCACCCACCATCAACCTGGACAACCTGGACCCGGACTGTGCCGGGCTGGATATCGTCGCGGGTCAGGCCCGGTCTGCCGATATCCGCCATGTCCTGTCCAATTCCTTCGGATTCGGCGGCACCAATGCGGCCCTGGTGTTCAAACGCTATGAAGACTGAGAACTATCAGGTCGCGGTCAGTTTTAGCAGTCAGTTTTTAGAGGCGGAAGCGAAATAAACGGCCACGACTAGCCGTGTCCCTGTATTAAAAATGTGGGGGCGCATTTTATTGCGCCCTTTTATGATCCATTAGCCACTTTTGGCTGGCTGACTGCTGACCATGACCGCCACCCCCAAACCCATCCGCATCGCCATTGTCCTGAACGGGCAGGAATTCGTCTGTCATGCGGTCACGCTGCCCTTCTCCCTGGAAGGTTACCCGCCGGTGGATCTCGTCTTGTACGGCCGCCAACCCGGAACCCCGGCCCCTGGCCTCACCGTGAACCTCCTGCCGGATTTGCACCCGGAGGGGTTCGATCTCATCCTGGACGGCCAGTTCCTAACCGCCGGGGTAGCCGATTTTGCCCCGGACCGGCTGGATAACCTCGTAACCGGGCCCGCCGCCCGCTTCCTGAAAACCCTGGTGTGCCAGTTCCAGGAGTTGCGCCAGGAGCAGGAGATCAACGCCGGCGTCATCATGAGCGCCACCGATGCCCTCATCACCATCAATTCCGACCACGTCATCATCGGTTACAACCACGGCGCCGAGCAGATGTTCGGGTACACCCGCACCGAAGCCCTGGGCCAGGACCTGAAACTCATTATTCCGCCGCCTTACCAAGAAGTCCATGTGGGCTATCTGCGGCGCTATCTGGCCACCCGGGAGGCCCACGTGCTCGGGCGGCAACGGCGCCTCACCGCCCGGCGCCGGGACGGGCAGGAATTTCCCCTGAGCA
>JAHIKF010000214.1 GCA_018897875.1 Pseudomonadota bacterium
AAGAAGCGGCCCTGTCGACTTTCCGGCACCTGCCCCCGGACAAGCAGGAACGGGTGCTGGATGCGGCCCTGGCGGAGTTCGCCGACCAGGGCTATCATCAGGCCTCCCTGAACCGCATGGTGGCCCAGGCGGGGATCGCCAAGGGGTCGCTGTATCAGTATTTCCCCAACAAAGAGGGGATCTTTGCCTATATCTTCCGCTATGCTCTCAAGCTGGTGCGGCGCACCCTGACCGCGGTCAAGGAAGAGACTCTGGAAGAGAATTTTTTTGTCCGGCTGGAAAAATCCCTGTTGGCGGGGGTGGCCTTCTCCCGGGAGCATCCTCGGATTTTCAGCCTCTATCTGAAGATTCAGTTCGATAAAAACGTGCCGTTCAGGGATGAATTCCTGGCTGCGGTGCGGCGCCACGCCGCGGAATATTTCGCTTCCCTGGTGCGCCGGGCCCAGAGCCGTGGAGAATTGCGCCCCGGCGTCCCCCGGGCAGCCACCCTGTTCCTCCTGGACGCGGTCTTCGACCGGTTTCTCCAGTCCGTAGCGGTCCCGGCCCTGGACGTCACCCTGGGGCTGCACCAGGCCACGGACGCAGCCATCCATAAACACATCCGGGAACTCATCAGCCTCCTTAAGGAGGGGTTGATGGCCTAAGGAATCACCCCCGTAGGGGCGGACCTGCGGGTCCGCCCCTACGTGAAATGAAATATTTTTTTTAGCGCTTTATATGACCAGTCGGTCATAAAGGAGGTGGGTTCATGGTCTGGGGAGGCATCCAAGACCCGGCGCTTCAGCCTATTTATGAGAAAGTGGCAGCCGGGGCGCGCCTGAGTCGGGAAGACGGCGGCACCCTGTTCGAGAGCCCCGATCTGTTGGGGGTGGGGCGCCTGGCCCAGATGGTCAAGGAACGTCTCCACGGCCGCAAGGCCTACTATATCTATAATCAGCATATCAACTACTCCAACATCTGCGTCAATGGCTGCAAGTTCTGCGCCTTCGGGCGCAAGGCCGGGGAACCCGGGGCCTATGAAATGAGCCTCCCGGAGATCTTTGCGAAGGTGGAGGCCAGAGCGCAGGAGCCCATTACGGAGATTCACATCGTGGGCGGCTGCCACCCGGACTTGCCGTTTGTCTACTATCTGGACATGCTTCGGGGAATCAAGGCCCGGCGGCCGGAGGTTCACCTCCAGGCCTTCACCGCGGTGGAGGTGGCCCACCTGGCCCAAAAAGCCGACCTGAGCCTGCCCGATACCCTGGCGGCTCTGAAGGAGGCGGGCCTGGGGTCGCTCCCCGGCGGCGGCGCCGAAGTCTTCAGTCCCCGGGTACGCATGAGCCTTTGCCCGGAAAAGCTCTCCCCCGAGGGCTGGCTGGAGGTGACCCAGATGGCCCACCGGCTCGACCTCAACACCAATGCCACCATGCTCTATGGCCACCTGGAGAGCGTGGCCGAGCGGGTGGATCATCTGGTAAGGCTGCGAGAGGCGCAGGATGAGACCGGGGGCTTCCTGGCCTTCATTCCCCTGGCCTTCCATCCCGCCAACACCGGCTTGAGCGATCTGGCCGGCCCCAGCGCCATCGACGACCTCAAGACCCTGGCCATCTCCCGGCTGATGCTGGACAATTTCCCCCACATCAAGGCTTTTTGGGTGATGCTGGGCCCGAAACTCGCTCAGATTTCCCTGTGTTTCGGGGTGGACGACGTGGACGGCACGGTGATGGAGGAGCGCATCACCCACATGGCCGGGGCCCAAACCCCTCAAGGCCTGACCCGGGCGCAGCTGCAAGCCCTGATCCGGGAGGCGGGCTGCGAGCCGGTGGAACGGGATACCCTGTACCGGGTAATAAATGGTTAAGCGGCCCGGTGTCATGAATCATAGGCTGAATGAAATTTGGGTATCTTAAGTCCCCCTTTTTTAAAGGGGGATTTAGGGGGATTATTAAGCCCTTATTTAATCCCCCCTTACCCCCCTTTAGAAAAGTGGGGCAAAAACCCGGTTTTTCAAGGTCATATTGATTACGAATCATCTCCTGACGCCGGCGGCACGGCCAATGTCTCAGAATAGATTTCCCCTCTCTAGCCGGAGGGGATAAAGGATTTTTTGATGAACAGTTTTCCGAAGGCAGGGGCCCGGCTGGAGGCTTCGGAGTCCTGCCGGCTCTGGGACCTGGACCTCCTGACCCTGGGGGCCGCGGCCGATCAGGTGCGCCGGCGCCTCAATCCCGGTAACCGGGTCACCTTCGTCATCGACCGGAATATCAACTACACCAACATCTGCATTTCGGGCTGCCGCTTCTGCGCCTTTTACCGGCCTCCCGGGGCCGACGACGGCTACGTCCTTGATTGGGAGGCGCTGGCGGCCAAGCTCGTGGAACTCAAGGACCACGGCGGCAGCGGGGTCCTGCTCCAGGGCGGCCTCAATCCGGAGCTATCTCTGGCCTATTACCTGAAACTCGTGAGTTTCATCCGGGGCTTCGGCCTGGCGGTCCACGGCTTCTCCCCGCCGGAGATTTATTATATGGCCGAGAACAATGCTCTCAGCCTGGAAGAACTGATTCGCCGCCTGATAGACGCGGGGCTGAGTTCCATCCCCGGGGGCGGGGCCGAGATCCTGGTGGACCGGGTGCGGCACCAGATTTCGCCGCAAAAATGCTCGGCCTCCCAATGGCTGGAGGTCATGGCCGCGGCCCACCGCGCCGGTTTAAAGACCAGCGCCACCATGATGTTCGGTCACCTGGAGACCCGGGCGGAACGGGTCGAACACCTGGTCAAAATTCGGCAACTCCAGGACGTAACCGGCGGCTTCACTGCGTTCATCCCCTGGACCTACCAGCCCGGGGGCACCCACCTGGCGGGTGCGGCCCTGGGCGCGGTGGAGTACTTGAAAACCCTGGCCATCTCCCGCCTAGTGCTGGATAACGTGCCCCACCTCCAGGTCTCCTGGGTGACCCAGGGACCCAAGGTGGCCCAGGTGGCCCTGAAATTCGGGGCTGACGACTTCGGCTCCACCATGCTGGAAGAAAACGTGGTGGCCGCCACCGGGGTGGGCTATCGACTGACGCGGGCCGAAATCGACACGCTGATCCGCCAGTGCGGCTATGAGCCGCAGGTAAGAGATCATCGGTATAATTTGGAGGGAGGCAGTAAGCAGTGAGCAGTGCCTCATGGGCCTTTGGCCCACCCGTAAAGCATGAAAAGTTCGGTGGGGCGGGCCTCCGTGCCCGCCACCCCTGGTGGCACAGGTTTTTAACCTGTGCACCGCACCGGCAAGATGCCGGTGCCACCAAGAACTTTTCTAAGCATTGCTGCGCCGCCAATGTACGTTCCCAAGTACAACTTGGGAACGAGGGGAGAAGGTTTTTTTATAGGGCGGCCTGTGGCCGCCGTAATCGCCGTGACCGGCAAGGCCTATGCCTGCCCGCCATGCCGCGGGCGAAGCAGAGCTTCGTCGCCAAGTTGCGTTCCCAAGCTGGAGCTTGGGAACGAGAAGAAGACAGTTGTTCATGGGCCTGTGCCCCACCCGTAAATAATGAAAAGATGTGTAGGGCGGGCACTGCCCGCCGATACCTTGGATTAATTGGTGCGTAAGACGCACCCTTGAAAGACTTTTCAGACCGCAGCTTGGGAACGAGGAAAAAGCCGAATGAAATCATTGATCGCCGTAATCGCCCGGGTAGGGGCGCATAAGGCCTTGGCGGCGGCGGGGTTAAAGCCGCACCACACCGAGGTTTACTCCACGCCGTATGGCGACAGCCGGCCGGTGCATTGGTTCCGGCAGGGCGAGATTGATTTTGTGGTCCTGTCCCGGCACGGCGAGGCGGGCTACGAGATTTCGGCGCCGTTCATCAATGCCCGGGCCAATCTCTATGCCTTGAAGGCGTTGGGGGTGGGCAAGGTCCTGGCCTGGGTGGCGCCCGGGTCGCTCAGGGAGGCGATGGCCCCGGGAGACCTGGTGGCGCCTCACGACGTGCTGGACGAGGGCAAAGGCGGGCCCCATACCTTCTATGCCGGGGTGGGGTGGGGTTTTATAAGGCACCACCCCCTGTTCTGCCCGGAGCTGCGGGCGGCGATGTTGGAGGCGCTGGTAGATGTTCCCTTTGTGGTGCATGGCCGGGCGGTCTACGTGGCCACCACGGGCCCGCGCCTCGAAACCGCGGCGGAAATCCGCAAGTTCGGCCTCCTGGGGGGCGACCTGGTGGGCCAGACCCTGGCGCCCGAGGTCTTCCTGGCCCGGGAACTGGAGATTTGTTATGCGGCCCTGACCTACGTGGTGAATTACGCCGAAGGCTTGCTGGACCGGCCCTACCAGCCGGGGGTGCTGTTTGAAGGGCTGGCCACCCCGGCGGAAATCGAGAACGTGCGGGCGGTGGAAGCGGCCTGGCCGGAATTAATCATCAGGTTGCTGCCGGCCCTGGCCGCAACCTCCCGCCGCTGCCCCTGCCCCCGGCTCATGGAACGCTACCGCCTCAGGGGCGATATCAATGATGATTGGCGGACTTGGGTAAGATGATGGGGGAAAAGGGAAAAAGGCGAAAAGGGGAAAAGGGTGGAAAAAGCTATATTCGCCATGATTGATAACTACTGCTCACGGCTCACGGCTCACGGCTCACTTTCTGAATGATTGCGCATGTGAGCAAATGGGTCCTGCCGGTGAGTGGGCCTCCCATCCGGGATGGGGCGGTGGTGGTGGCCGGCGACCGGATTGCCGCGGTGGGTCCGGCGGCGGAAGTTTTGGCCGGCTTTACGGGTATGATCTGCGACCACGGCGACGGCGCCATCCTGCCCGGGTTGGTGAACTGCCACGTGCACCTGGAGTTTTCGGCCCTGGCCGGAAAGGTAGCGCCCCAGGCGCGTTGGGAGGATTGGCTGGAGGCGACCCTGGCGACATATGGGGCGCTGTCTCCAGAAGAGATAGAGGCCGGCATCGCCCTGGGCATGGAGGCTTTGTGGCAGAGTGGAGCGGTTCTGGTGGGTGAGGTGACCAACACCGGGGCTTCGTGGCCACACCTGGAAACCGGTCCGCTGGCGTACCACCTGTTTTATGAGTGCCTGGGGTTCGACCTGGTGGAGACCTTTGACCTGCCGGAGAAATTTCCCTTTTTCGGGCGGCCTGAGGTTGCGGCCGCAGCATGGGTTTCGGCTGCGGCCCATGCCCCCTATTCCGTGTCCCCCGCCTTGTTCCGGGCTGTGGCGGCGTGGAACACTGCCCGGTCGGGGCTGCAGACGGTGCACCTGGCCGAATCCCAGGCGGAAATTGACTTTCTGGCGAGAGGCAACGGCTTCTTTGAGGGCTTGCTGAAACGCCGGGGCCGCTGGGTTCAGGATTTTCAGCCCCCGGGGCCGGGTGCCGCGGCTTATCTCGAAGGCCTGGGATTCCTGGGACCCCGGACCCTTACGGTCCACGGGACCCAGCTTACTGCGGCGGATTGGGGCCGCCTGGCCGAAACCAAGACCTGGCTGGTGCTGTGCCCTCGGGCCAACCGCTACACCGGCGCCGGGGAACCGCCGGTGCCGGAGTTGCTGCAGGCCGGGGTGAACCTGGCCCTGGGCACCGACTCCCTGGCGGGCAATTGGGATCTGAACCTCTTCGGGGAGATGCTCTGGCTGCACCGGAACTTTCCCGCCTATCCCGGTGATTTGTGGCTTCGCCTGGGAACTCTGAACGGCGCCCAAGCCATGGGCCGGGACCGGGAATTCGGCAGTCTGGAACCCGGCAAGAAAGCTGCCCTGGGGGTCATTCCCCTTAAAGGCGGTCGGAATTTCTGGGGTGAACTATTTACCGCCGGGGCGGCCGGGAAGTGGCGCTGGATAGGATAATCTTAGAGTTTTCTGACACGAAACGGCGAGCCCCTTTGGTTCGTGATTAAGAATACACCGTAGGGGCGACCCGGCGGGTCGCCCCTACCGCAAAAAAGGGAGACACCCATGATGGCCAAGGCCAGGCTGGGGCGCATTGCCTATCTCAACGTGCTGCCCATCTATTTCGCCCTGGAGCACATTTTTGGCGAAAACGGTTTCCACCTGGTGCGGGGCACCCCGGCGGAGCTCAACGCCTTGATGCGCCGGGGCGAGATGGACCTGGGCTCTATTTCCGCCCTGGAGTATGGCCGGGGTTTTCGAGATTATTTGCTCCTGCCCGACTTGTCCATCAGCGCCAAGGGGGCGGTGGGCAGCGTGCTCCTGTTCAGCCGGGTGCCATTTTACCGGCTGGACGGGCGGACCATCCGGGTCAGCGCCGCCTCGGCCAGCGGCGCGGCGCTGGTCAAAGTCCTGATGGCCGAACTCTTTGAGGTGGCCCCCCGGTACCAGCAGGGTCAACTGGCGGGCGTGCCCCTGGGGGACGTAGCCGCGGTCATGGCCATCGGCGACGAGGCCCTGCGCCTCTCCGCCGCTGGAACCATGCCCTTCGAGCTGGACCTGGGGCAGGCCTGGCAGGAACTCACCGGGCTGCCCTTTGTGTTCGGGGTCTGGGCGGTGCGCCGGGACTTTGCCGCAGCGCAGCCCGAGATCACCGACTCTCTGCACCGGCTGCTGCTCCGGTCCCGGGATTGGGGCCTGGGGTCTTTGGCGGAGTTGAGCCGCATCTCCGCGGCCTGCTTCGGCATGACCCCGGCCCGGATTCTGGCGTATTTTCGCCAGCTCAACTACTCCCTGGACCCGGAACACGAGGAAGGTCTGGCTACCTTCTTCAATTATTTGTATAACCTGGGGGAAATGCCGGAAGAACCGCGGTTGGAGTATTTTGGGGGAGAGCAGTTAGCAGTTAGCAATTAGCGGTTAGCGGTTAGTTTTTGTTGGGGTTGAAAAATGCACAAATCTCAAGCTTCGATGTTTCCCAAGGTAATGATAAGTTGGGAAATGACATGCTTTCAGATCAATCGATAGGGTGGTGGCGCGTGGGACGCACCCTAAATAAACCAAGCCTCACCCCTCAAGGGGGAGGGAACAAGTCAGTTTGACTAGCAGCGGTAAGACCTCAATTGGGAAGTTACTGGCTAATTGCTAATTGCTAACTGCTAAAAGCTAACTGCTTCCCCGAAGGGGAAAATATGGGTTATCGGAATTTGCAGGAATTTATCGTTCGGCTGGAGCAGGCCGGGGAGTTGGTGCGCATCAAGGAGCCGGTGAGCCCGATGCTTACGATCACCGAAATCACCGACCGGGTCTCCAAGGCCGGCGGCCCGGCCCTGTTGTTCGAAGCGGTGCCGGGCTTTGAGATGCCGGTGTTGATGAACGCCTTCGGGTCCATGCGGCGCATGTGCCTGGCGTTGGAGGTAGAGTCCCTGGACGACATCGCCCGTGACCTCTTGAGCTTTATGGAGGCGGAGGCCAACACCCTGATGAAGAAGCTCAAGCTCATTCCCAAGTTGGCCCGCCTGGGAAGGATGTTTCCCAAAGAGGTGTCCAAGGCTCCGTGCCAGGAGGTTATCCTCCGAGGCGAGGACGCGGACCTGACCAAGATCCCGGTCCTGACCTGTTGGCCGGGGGACGGCGGCCCCTTCATCACCCTGCCGGTGGTATTCACCCACCACCCGGAGACGAGGAAGCGCAACGTGGGCATGTACCGCCTCCAGGTCTATGACGCCCGGACCACCGGCATGCACTGGCACGCCCACAAGGGCGGGGCCCAGCATTACCGGATAGCGGAGGCCCGGGGCGAGGCGCTGCCGGTGGCGGTGGCCATCGGGCCCGACCCCGCCGTGACCTATGCGGCCACCGCCCCGCTGCCGGAAGATATTGATGAGATTCTCTTTGCCGGGTTCCTCCGGGGAGAGCCGGTGGAGATGGTGCCGTGCGTGACCCAGCCCCTGAGTGTGCCGGCGGCATCCCAGATCGTCCTGGAAGGTTTCGTTGCGCCGGGGGAGAGGCGGGTGGAAGGCCCGTTCGGCGACCACACCGGCTATTACTCCCTGGCGGATGACTACCCGGTGTTCCACCTCACCGCCATCACCCGGAGGCGGGACCCGATTTATCCGGCAACCATCGTGGGGCGCCCCCCCATGGAAGACTGCTTCATGGCCAAGGCCACGGAGCGTATCTTCTTCCCCCTGATGCAAAAAACCCTGCCGGAGATGGTGGACATGAACCTGCCGGTGGAGGGGGTCTTTCACAACCTGGCCTTTATCTCCATCGACAAACGCTATCCCGGCCATGCCCGCAAGGTGATGAACGCCATCTGGGGCATGGGGCAGATGATGTTCACCAAGATCATTATCATCTACGACCGGGACGTGGACGTGCAGGACCTGTCCCAGGTGCTGTGGCGGTTAGGGAACAACGTGGACCCGCGGCGGGACGTGGTGTTCGCCGATGGGCCGGTGGATG
>JAHIKF010000215.1 GCA_018897875.1 Pseudomonadota bacterium
GGCAACCCTTGACCGTAGTTTGGTGTGGCTGGCCAGCTCAGTTGGGGTTGAAACGACCAATATCCAGCATTGGGGTGAGAAGAAAGAGGGGTTAGCGCGGCTTAACCTGGGAAAGAAGACCGACGCCGCTGTGAAGAAGGTAAAAGTGCTTGAGATATACCATATAAGCTCAAAGATAAAGGTGGGAATGAAGTTAAATGCTGTATCAAAGGTTATTAAAAATGCTTTCGAGGAACGTCAAGGCCGTGATGAAATTCCAAAAAGCATCGACTCGCCAAGTCATTACCAAATTACGAGATACCTAGAGGAAGATGGGGTAGTAGCACGTGATTTCAAACCAGTTGGGCGATTTAAGATTAAGCATACGTAGGTATGCTCAAACTGAGCAATTTCTTGTCAATTATCTTTAAGCATACGTAGGTATGCTCAAACACTAAGTAAACACTAAGTATTTTTATCTTTCCTTCCTTATAATTTTTGCTACCCTCTCAAAGGTAACAGCTTCGGTTCTTACCTTTTCTTATTTCGCAGGCGCTATGGAACACCAAGATCGGTACGTGAATGATATTGAAGCAGCCAAGCTATTATCGGCCAGCCCGCAAACTTTGCGCAACTGGCGGTTTTTAGGGAAAGGCCCGGCCTATTCAAAAAAAGGCCGCATGGTCCGCTACTCCCTAAAATCTTTGATCGGATTCATGGAAAGCGGCCGGGTCACCCCCGAGGGAGGTGGCGGCGGCCATGAATAGCTTGACCCCCGAAACCACCGCCGCCCCCGTGGCGGCCCAGGCACACCCCCACTGCATAGCCGAAGCCAAGGGCATCCCTGGCAGCGTGGAAGAAATGCGCCAGGCGGCGGCGGCGATCATCGCAGACGAACAGACCAAGTTTAACAAACCTACCCTCCCCATGGTCCAGGTGAACGACCGGCAACTGAGGAGTACCACAACCGAGGCTGTTGCCGCCCTGCACGAAGCCAACAACCCACCCGAAATCTTCGTGCGCATGGGTGAGCTGGTTAGAATCCAGGCCGATGAAGACGGGCGGCCTATCATAAAGGAACTGAGTGAGGCCGGGGTGAGATATTACCTTTCCCAGGCGGCGGACTTCGTAAATAAAACACAGAAAGGATCAATCAAGGTCAGTCCACCTCGGGACCTGGTGCAAAACGTCATGGCGGCTCCATACTGGCCATTCCCAGCCCTCAAGGGGATTGTGGAGGTTCCGGTTTTGCGGCCTGACGGCTCCATACTGGCGACGCCGGGATATGATCCGGCCACAAAGCTCTATTATCGACCTGTTCCTGGGCTGGAATGTCCCCTAATACCCTTACACCCGACCCAGGATGAGGCCAAAAAAGCAGCTCAGTTCATCAATGACGAATTGCTTCACGGCTTTCCCTTTGTTGACAATGCTTCCAGGGCAAACGCCCTGGCAGCTCTCATAACCCCGATCGTTCGCCACGCCATCCCCGGGCGGGTCCCTGCTGGAATCAATACCGCCACAAAGGCCGGGACCGGCAAAACCATGATGCAAGAGATGATAGGGGCCATAAGCACGGGGCGGTGGACGCCAATGTACAACCCCCCGATCCAGAGGGACAATGACGCCGAATGGTCAAAGGTTATCACCGCAGCACTTCTCAATGGATCCACGATCGTCTGCTTTGACAATGTGGACGGGTTGTTACAGTCTCCCTCCTTATCTTCGGCTATCACCACCAAGGTGTATCGCGGACGCATCCTGGGCTTAAGTAAAATAGTGGACATCCCGGTCAACGTCAGTTGGTTCATCAACGGGAACAACGTCAGGCTCGGGGGCGACATGCCCCGGCGGTGTTACTGGATTCGCCTTGATGCCAAGATGTCCCGGCCCTGGGAACGGAAGTGTTTTAAACATAAGGACCTGGGGGCCTGGGTTATGGAAAACCAGGGACAGTTGATCACGGCCCTGCTGACAATGGCGAGGGCGTGGTATATCGCCGGCTGCCCCAAGCCCAACACCCCGAAGCTGGGCAGCTTCGAGTCGTGGTGCGACACCGTAGGCGGTATTCTTCAGTTCGCAGGGATTACTGACTTTTTAGGGAATCAAGAGAAAATGTACGAACTTTCGGATGTTGAAGGGCAGGAATGGGAAATGTTCTTGCTGGCCTGGCAGGAGCGCTACGGGGACGCCGTGGTCTTGGTTAAAGAACTGGTGGACGAAATCCAAAAGGAAGGTGGGTCGGTCATTAAGGACACCCTGCCGAGTGATCTGGCGGGTGCTTTGACAAAAAAGGGAGGGAGCCTCTCTCGGACCCTGGGTTGGGCGCTCCCTAAAAGGGAAGGAGCACTATTCGGGGATAGCGGTGTGCACCTAGTCCGAGTCCCAAAGGCGGACCCACAAACCAAGGCGAATGGCTGGAAAGTATTGAACTAATTGAAATTATTAACAATTACTTGGCAATAAGATTAAATCTTAATTATGTTTAACAAATTCATTAAGTTAAGGTGTATTTCCAATAAGATAATAAGATTCCCTTACCCTTCGCGCACGCGGAAATAAATTTGTCCATAGGAACTGGTAGGGAAATCTTATTATCTTATTGGAAAGATGATATAAGTATTTGTATTAATTATACAATATGTGTGAAAACATCTTATTGGGCTTATTGGTAATACTGACCCGGTACATAGACGATGACAATTCTTGAGTTAATTCAATCAGATGGCTTTTTATCCAAAACGCTTATTGCCATTGCTCCGAAAATAAGCTATAATTAACTAAATTAATTAGCTAAATGGAGCAATTATTGTGCAACAAGAAAACTTGAGTCTCCTGGCATTTCAAAAAAGGTTTAGGACCGAAAAAGCTTGTCAGA
>JAHIKF010000216.1 GCA_018897875.1 Pseudomonadota bacterium
CCCCTTGATGGTGCGGATCCGCTCCCAGGGGTCGTCCCCCAGGAAACGGTGGGTGGTGTCGAAGGTGGCGCCCCCCCAAACCTCGATGGCAAAGTAGCCCATCTGGTCCATGCGCGCCATGAAGGGAATGATGTCCTCGGAACGCATGCGGGTGGCCAACAGCGACTGGTGACCGTCCCGAAAGGTGGTGTCCGTGAATTTGATGGGATTTTTTCCGGCCATTATGACTCCTTTGTCGTCAGCTGTCAGCTTTCAGTCGTCAGCTGTCAGCTTTAAAACAAACCGAAGAGTTGGGTTTTCGGTTTTCTGTGGAAACCCTTTTTAAATCACCCCTTTCCAAAGGGGGACTTTGATTGCCGCTTGACCATCCCCCCTTTGACAAAGGGGGGTCAGGGGGGATTTGGTCTTTTAGCTTTTATCCTTTAGCTGACCGCTGATAGCTGATAGCTGACAGCTGCATTACCTCAAGCTCCGCCGCTGCATCAAGAGCCGCAGCTGCATGGCTTCCTGACGCCCGGCCAGGGCCCAGAGGTTCAGGGGCGGGCCCGGGGCCGCGGCCGCGAAACCCACGGCCGCCGCCTGGCAGGCCTCCTCGTCGGCGATATAGGCCCCAATGGCCCCGCTGATGGCCGCTAAAATCTGTGGTTTTATGAGGCTCATCAATCCTCCTCTCCTTTTTCCATCTGATTCGACGACCCAGGGACCAGGGGTCAGGGGTCAGGGGTCAGAAAAACCGCTGATGGCCGCCCGCTTTCCCCGTTTATCCGCCTAAATCTCCTCGTTTTCTCCCTGCCCCTGGAGGGGGGAAAGCCGGGGTGGGGGTGAATAAGAAAAAACTTTTGGCAACGGCTATGCGTAGTCAGTGCTCTTTCCCTGACCCCTAACCCCTGACCCCTGACCCCTGCTACACCGGAATATTGCCGTGCTTCTTGGCGGGCAACGTCTCCCGCTTGGTGCTCAGGATCTCCAAGGCCTCGATGAGCCGGCCCCGGGTCTCCCGGGGCGCGATCACCTGGTCCACAAACCCCCGGGACGCCGCAATGTAGGGGTTGTAGAGCAGGTTCTCGTAATTTTCGATGATCTCGGCCCGCTTGGCCGCGGGGTCCGCCGCGGCCTTGATCTCTTTCCGGAAGATGACGTTGGCCGCGCCCGAGGCCCCCATCACCGCGATCTCGGCGGTGGGCCAGGCGATGACCATGTCCGCGCCCAGGTCCTGGGAGCACATGGCCAGGTACGACCCGCCGTAGTCCTTCCGGGTCACCAGGGTGAGCTTGGGCACCGTGGCCTCGGAGTAGCACCACAGGAGCTTCGCCCCGTGCCGGATGATGCCCTGCCACTCCTGGTCGCTGCCGGGGAGGTAGCCGGGCACGTCGGCGATGGTGAGGAGCGGAATATTGAAGGCGTCGCAAAACCGGATGAACCGCGTCGCCTTGTCCGCCGCGTCCACGTCCAGGCAGCCCGCCAGCACGCTCGGGTTGTTGGCGATGATGCCGAGGGGCCGGCCGTTCAGGCGCGCCAGGGCCACCACCATGTTCGGCGCAAAGTAGGTGTGGGGCTCGAAGAAGTCCCCGTCGTCCACGATGGCGCGGATGACGTCGTGCACGTCGTAGGACGCGCGCGGGTCGTCCGGAATGATGGCGTCCAACTCCGGCGCCTCCCGGCCGGCCGGATCGGCACAGGGCGTCATCGGCGGGTCTTCCATGTTGTTGTTGGGCAAAAAGCTTAAGAGGCGCTTGATCTGCTCGATGGCGTCGGCGTCGGACTCGCAGGCGAAGTGGGCCACGCCGGACTTCATGTTGTGGGCCATGGCGCCGCCCAGGTCCTCGAAGCTGATCTCCTCCCCGGTGACGCTCTTGATGACGTCGGGCCCGGTGATGAACATGTACGAGGTGTTCTTCACCATGAAGATGAAATCCGTCATGGCCGGGGAGTAGACCGCGCCCCCGGCGGTGGGGCCCATGATGGCGGAGATCTGGGGGATCACCCCGGAGGCGATGGCGTTCCGATAGAAAATCTGCCCGTAGGCGCTCAAAGAATCCACGCCCTCCTGGATGCGGGCCCCGCCGGAGTCGTTGAACCCCACAAACGGCACCCCGGCCTTCAGGGCCAGGTCCATGACCTTGCAGATCTTCTTGCTGTGCATCTCCCCCAAAGACCCGGCGCGAGACGTGAAGTCCTGGGCAAAGGCGAACACCGGGCGGCCGTTCACCCGGCCGAAGCCGGTGACCACCCCGTCCGCCGGAATCTCCACCTGCTCCATGCCGAAGTTGACGCACCGGTGCTTTACAAAAATATCGGTCTCCCGGAAGGTCCCCGGGTCAAAGAACAAATCCAGTCGCTCCCGGGCCGTGAGCTTGCCGCTTAAATGCTGCTTCTCCACGGCCTTGGCCCCACCCATAGACTTGATCTGCCCCTCCTTCTCCTTCAACTCCCGGATCTTCTCGGCCACGGTCTTCATAGGCAACTCCTTTTTAACGTAACCCCTCGCCCCCGGATAACCCGGCCAAGCCTGGCACAACTCCCAGGTAAAAAAGCTGGAGCGATTTTAACGGACTAGGGGAGATTATTTGCTTTTGCAGCGCCTGTCAACCCGAATGTGTGAAACTTCTCTCTTTTGCCATATAATACCGTTTTCTTGTAGGGGCGCACC
>JAHIKF010000217.1 GCA_018897875.1 Pseudomonadota bacterium
ATACCGCGATTCCTGAGACCGACGAATCTCCTCTTGCAGGCCAGGGATTGCCATTGCCGCATCGGGAATGGTCAATGCTTTCATGCATAAATTATATAATCTGCCGCTAATTATGTCCAATTATTTATGACGCTACGTATAAAATAAATACAAGAAATTAAGTCAAGCCTGGGGATTGCCCGATACCGCGCCTCTATTCCGGCCCCCGGGTATTCCCCCATTGCAGGGCAGCTATGCTCCCGAGGTCGAAAACCGCTCTCCTCTCATTGGGCTTAGGGCTCACCTTGCTGGTGGCGGCCTGCGCTTCGGCGCCCTATACCGGACGGCGCCAGCTCCTGTTGAGCTCCGAAGGCAGCGAGACCAAGATGGGCTACCAGGCCTTCCAGCAGATCAAGCATCAATACAAGCTCTCCCGAGACCCGGAGACCAACGCCCTGGTGACCAAGGTCGGCCGTCGCGTCGCCCACGCGGCCCAACGCCCGGATTACCACTGGGAGTTTTTGGTCTTCGAAGGCAAGGAGGCCAACGCCTTCTGTCTGCCCGGGGGCAAGGTCGGCATCTTCACCGGCATCCTGAAGTACACCAAAGACGAGCCCGGCATGGCCACGGTGATCTCCCACGAAGTGGCCCACGCCCTGGCCCGCCATGCCGGCGAGCGCCTGAGCCAATCCATGCTGGCCCAGGCCGGGGGCCTGGGGCTGGGGGTAGCGCTGGGCGGGATGGGCTCAGCCGCCAGCACGGCCATCATGCAAGGCTACAGCCTGGGCACCCAACTGGGCATTCTCCTGCCCTACAGCCGGACCCAGGAGTCCGAGGCGGACCACGTCGGCCTCATCCTCATGGCCAAGGCCGGGTACGACCCGGCCCAGGCCCTGGAGTTCTGGAAGCGCATGATGACCAAAGACAAGAAGGGCGCCAAGCTGCCCGAGTTCATGTCCACCCACCCCAACGACGCCAGCCGCTTGAAAGAGTTGGAGGCCTTCCTGCCCGAAGCCCGGAAATACTACGCCCCGGCCCATGCGGCCCCAAGCCCGCCCCCGCCCGGACCAGCCGCCGCAATCCGGCCCTCGTCAGCCCCCGCCGCCCCCGCCGCCCCCGCCGCCCCGGTGGCCGGGCGCTGGATTCCTGCCCCCCGATAAGCCTCGTCCCCGCCTGATGCCAGGTTGCTTTCAAAGGGTGGCACAGGCTTTCCAGCCTGTGCAGGTGCAGGCTAAAGCACCATGGCCTGTTTGGGGCCACCCCCAATCATGAAATTCCTTGTAGGGGCGGTTCGCGAACCGCCCCTACGGGTGGACTTTCATGGTAAAGCAAGGGGAACAGGGGCATCGCAGGTGCAGGATTAGGAGTGAAGGGAACAGAAAGATTCAAGGTTCGACGACGAGGTCCCCCGCCTCGGCCATGTCCGCCAGGATTTCCCTGGCCCGGGCCTCGTCCTCTTTGAACACCAGGAGGCGCACCCCCCGGATGAACTGGAGCATGGGATAAGTCCCGCCGGCGTCGTCGGCCATGACCATGGCCTCGACGCCCTCGGACTCCAACAGCCCCGCGGCCATCTCGGCCTCAATGCGGTTGGAAAAGGTTTCCAGAACTACGGCGTCGTCGAGATTCAAAGTTAGTCTCTCGTGCAGAAACAATAAAATATTTTGTGCAAATTATAAAGTTGCCTTTTATTGTTGAACATGACTAGAAGAGATTTCGATTGCATGAAAAACATTTCGGCTCATTGCCATCAGGAATCAGATTTATATCCATGAGATTATCAGT
This sequence comes from Pseudomonadota bacterium, assembly GCA_018897875.1. Lineage (GTDB taxonomy): Bacteria > Desulfobacterota > Desulfobaccia > Desulfobaccales > 0-14-0-80-60-11 > 0-14-0-80-60-11. The sequence continues at coordinate 1,765 of JAHIKF010000217.1, forward strand.
ATAACAATGAGGACATTCTACCCACCTATCCTTAAAAAATTCTTCAAGTGGTACTACCTCGTGAATTAGCCTTATCATTGCAGGGTCAGAAACATAGTAAAAGTTTAAAGGCCTACGAACACCAGCAACTGAGACTGTACCAAGCTGTGAAACAAGACCGCAATTTTGCCAATTTGTAACTTTATTACGGCTTGTATTTTCATGAGACGTTTTAAATATTGAACTTGCCAAATAGTTAATAGTAAATAATTCGCGGCCAGCACGTTTGAGGTCACGACAAACTTCTTCTCCATATAGTTCATTAGTAATTTCCTCGCAGAACAAAAGAATTCCTCTATCAACTCCTGATTCGGTAATAAATTTAGAAGAAGAATTCATTTCAGCTTGAACAGCCATAATTTTTTCACAAATACGTATTACATTTCTCGGAGAATGATTTGCAAACAAGCATATTGCCAAGTCTACGTCATACGAAGGTTTCTTTTCCAGGAGTTGAGCAAATTTAACGATTTTACCATCACTAAATGTCGATAGGCGCGCACTTAATACCTTTTGTAAATTCTCCCGACTCCAAGAGATAGAATGTTGAGAAATTCTATCTGGACGTGCATCAGCACGAAAGTAATCCAATATTTTGTCCCAAATAAATATCTTAAATCCATATCCATTAAGTCCTAAAAGTTCTAAGTCTCGAACGATTGGTTGAATGAGAAGGTAGGTTCTTTCTGGGCTTGTGCCCGTTTTTTCAGATTCATCAAGTTTATCAATTAAAATATATATAGAATGTAGGCCATGCATTTTGATAATTTCAAGAATAATTTCTAACTGATGTTTATAAGAAGAACTTAATTTTTTCTCCTCTTGTTTTAGGTCCGGGAGGTCAATCTGATCAAGGCCATAGCTTTTTAATAGAATATTTATTAATGGTTCTAATAATCCGATATTTTTAGACCAATAATCTCTTACGCGTTGAGGTATAGATTTTATACTCCGCATTACCTCCTGAAATTTCTCACCATTCATATCACCAAGATATGAATGTATAAAAAAAGACAAAGTTAGTTTTTTACTTTTATCTAATTGTCGAATTAAATCTGGCGAATCTGCAAGGGAAGCCAAATATGTTATTAGTATTCTCACTATAATATTACGCAAATGATAAGGTAATCCTATATCTTTCAAATTTTGTCCTACCCCAAATTCAAATCTATCATATGTGACAGCAAGTACTTTATTAGATAATGCCCAGGCCTCTACCATACGCCTTTGGGCAGTCTTACCTCCTCCTCTTGGGGCCAAGACAACGGTTGCATTTGGATTTTTAGAATCACCCGTGACGGCATCAAAAAAAGGAGGTGGAATATAATAATCAGCCAAATGTGGTTCTTCATCAGCATTTGTGTGCGCAAAAGGGTGACTTTTAAATCCCAAGTTTTCAAAAAAGGCCATAGCCCCTCCGAAATAAAATATTAATTATTAATCGGTACTTAAACTAATCACACCTCCGGAAAGATCACCAAATTATCCCGGTGGATGACCTCGTCGTAGGCCTTATGGCCCAGGGATTGGGCGATTTCTTGCGATTGGCGGCCCTTGATCTGGCCGATCTCCCTCGCCGAGTAGTTGGTGAGGCCCACCGCGAAGGGTTTGCCCTCGGAGTCCATGAGGTGGACCGCGTCGCCCTTGCGAAAACCCCCGAAGACCTCCAGGATGCCGGCGGGCAGCAGGCTTTTGTGGCCGTGCACCAGGGCGTTTCGGGCCCCGGGGTCCACCAGGAGGGCCCCCTTGGGGGTGACGTTGTAGGCCAGCCAGTACTTGCGGCTGGTGAGTTTCTGGTCCTGGGGCAAAAACAGGGTGCCCACCTCTTGGCCGGAAAAAATTTTCTCCAGGATTCCGGGGGTCAGGCCGTTGGCGATGAGGGTGGGGAGGCCAGCGGCCCCGGCCTTTTTGGCGGCTTGGAGTTTGCTCACCATACCGCCCCGGCCCAGGGCGCCGGGCCGATGGCCCGCGGCGCGCTCGATGTCGGCGTTGATGGACTCCACCTGGTGCAGCAGGCGGGCGTCGGCATGTTCCCGGGGGTCTTTATCGAAGAGGCCGTCGGTGTCGGTGAGGAGCACCAGGAGGTCGGCGCCCGCCAGGTTGCAGATCAGGGCGGCCAGGTTGTCGTTGTCCCCGAACTTCAGCTCGTCGGTGGCCACGGTGTCGTTTTCATTGATGATGGGCACCACCTGCCAGCCGAGCAGGGTGAACAGGGTGTTCCGGGCGTTCAGGAAGCGGGGCCGGGATTCCAGGTCGTCGTGGGTTAAGAGAATCTGGGCCACCTTGAGGCCGACCTCGGCAAAGGCTAACTCGTAGGTGTGCATCATGACGCTCTGGCCCGCGGCGGCCACGGCCTGGGCCTGGGGGATGCCCGCGGGACGGGACGCAAACCCCAGCTTGCGGCAGCCGGCCGCGATGGCCCCGGACGAGACCAGGATGAATTCCCGGTCCGCGGAGCTGAGGCGCCCGATCTCCCCCACCAGGCGCTGGATCAGGGGCTGGTTGAGGCCGTCGGCCGCGGTCAAGACCGCGCTCCCCAGCTTGAGGACGACCCGCTTGGCTTTAGTCAGGTATTGCTGTCGTAAGGAATCCACGGCCAGAGCGCCTCTCGTCGTGTCTCACACCTCATAGGCCAAATAATGAGACCACGTTTCTCAAAGGCTGCGGTCAAGTCCCCCTTTTCTAAAGGGGGGAATATCATCTCGGGCTGACGGGTTAGAGCAGTTCCTCATGGGCCTTTGACCCACCCGCAAAGCATGAAAAGGTTGGTGGGGCGGGCCTCCGCGCCCGCCAGGAGGTCCGCACAGGCTGGAAAGCCTGTGCCACCGGAAGAACTTTTCGGAATAGTCATTCATGGGCCTTTGGCCCACCTGTAAATCATGAAAAGTCAGGTAGGGCGGGCGTCCTCGCCCGCCACGCAACTGGATTGATGGTGCGTAGGACGCACCCTACGAAAGACTTTTCGGAACAGAGTTTAAATATACTCAATTTATTAAGCTGTTACGCTAAATTCTTTCCAGATGGCCTGCCGCAAAGGCGCGAGCCCGGCACCGGCCTGGGCGGAGACGGCGAACACCCGCCACCCGGCCTGTTCATAAGCCAGGACAATCTCGTCCCGGGGAAAGTCCGGGGTCAGGGCATCAATCTTATTTAACGCCACCAGGCGTGGTTTGTCCAGCAAAGAGGGGTCAAAATTGCGCATTTCTTCTTCCAGCATGGCCAGCGGCGCCAGGGGCGCGGCCGGATCAATGGCGCTTACGTCGATGACCTGGATCAGGAGCCGGGTGCGCTGCAGGTGCCGGAGGAATTGGTGCCCCAGACCCTTGCCCAGGTGGGCCCCTTCGATGAGTCCGGGGATTTCCGCCACGATCAGGGGCTCGTGATCGGCCTCCGGCCCCATGACCCCCAGCTGGGGACTCAGGGTGGTGAAGGGAAAGGCGCCGACCCGGGCCTTGGATGCGGTGAGAGCCTTGAGCAGGGTGGTTTTGCCGGCATTGGGGGCCCCCATCAGGCCCACGTCGGCCAGGATCTGGAGTTCCAGGTGAATGCGGCGTTCCCGGCCCGGCTCGCCGGGTTGGCAGAAGCGGGGGGAGCGCATCCGGGAGGAGGTGAAGTGGGCGTTGCCCTTGCCGCCCCGGCCGCCCTTGGCCAGGACCAGGCGTTCCCCGGGGGTCATGAGGTCTTTAAGGAGCCTGCCGCTGTCGGCGTCAAAGACCCGGGTGCCCGAGGGCACCGGAACGATCACCGAGGCGCCGTTTTTGCCGTGCCGGTCCTGCTTCTGGCCGCGGCGGCCGTTTTCCGCCAGCAGGACGCGCCGGCGCTTGAAAAGACTTAAGGTGCGAAGGGAAGAGGAGACTTCGAGGATGACATCGCCGCCGGCTCCGCCATTACCGCCGTCGGGTCGGCCCGAGGGCTGGAAGCGGGCCCGGAGGAAGCTGACACAGCCCGGGCCGCCGTTGCCGGCCCGGACCATGATATCGACCTCATCGGGAAAGGACTTCAAGTGGTTGGAAGGACGCTGACCCGCTTACGATCTTTGCCAAAGGCCTCGTATTTCACCACCCCGTCGATTTTGGTAAACAGGGTGAAGTCACGGCCCATACCCACGTTGGTCCCCGGGTGGATGCGGGTGCCCACCTGACGTACCAGGATGGTGCCCGCCTTCACGGTCTGCCCGGCGAACTTTTTCACCCCGCGGCGTTTTCCGGCGCTATCCCGGCCGTTGCGTGAGCTGCCGCCAGCTTTTTTGTGTGCCATGGTATATTCCCCAATCTTCCCCTAAATTTCTTCTGGGGGTAAATTTCGCAAGGGCGACCCGGCGGGTCGCCCCTACCATATTATACAATGATTTCATTGATTTGCAAGGCGGTGAATAGCTGCCGGTGGCCTTGCTTGCGACGATAATTTTTCCGGCGTTTCTTTTTGAAGATCAGGACCTTCTTGCCTTTGCCCTGGCGCACGATTTCGGTGCGCACGGTGGCGTTGGGAACCAGGGGTTGGCCGACCTGAACGGCGTCGCCGTCAGTCACCAGCAAGACCTGGTCCAGGATCACTTCGTCGCCGCGCTCGCCCGGAAGGCGCTCCACCCGGAGCACGTCCCCGGGGGAGATGCGGTATTGTTTCCCGCCGGTTTTAATAATGGCGTACACTTTGGCCTCCAAAAAAATACGAACTTTAGACAATCAAGTTTATCGGATTTTCTGACCTTGTCAACCTAATTGCGGGGTTAAATCACAGAAAAGACCGGTTTTAACGGGGTTTGGCAAAGCGGGCATTTTATCCGGCTACTCTGACAACCTGCGATTGACTCGACTCCTCGCTCGCATTATTATGACCTAAATTCAATTTTTTGCCATCGTGAACTTTCTGTCCGCCCCCGGGCAGAGACAACGAGGCTATGGCGGGGGGGCGGCCTCTCGGTCACGGAGCAGATATGGACGGGTTACCGGCAAAAATCTCGCCCCAGGGATATGTGGTCATCCACGGCCATTTTTATCAACCTCCCCGGGAAAATCCCTGGATCGAACAGATCGAAGTGGAGCCCAGCGCCACCCCCTTTCACGACTGGAATGCCCGCATCACCACCGAGTGCTATCGCCCCAACAGCGTGGCCCGCGTCTACGACGGCCAGGGCCGGATCCTGGATATCGTCAACAATTATCAGCATCTCAGCTTCAATTTTGGGCCCACCCTCATCGGCTGGCTAAAAGCGCAGGCGCCGGACACCTATGCCAGGATCCTGGAGGCCGACGCCCAGAGTCTGGCGGCCCTGGGCCACGGCAACGCCCTGGCCCAGGCTTACAATCATGCCATCCTGCCCCTGGCCAACTCCCGGGACCGGGAAACCCAGGTCATCTGGGGCCTCAAGGACTTCGAGCACCGGTTCCGGCGCTCGGCCGCGGCCATGTGGCTGCCGGAGACCGCGGCAAATTATCCCACCCTGGCCACCCTGCTGGACCACGGCATGAAGTTCGTCCTCCTGTCGCCTTACCAGGCCAAACGGGTGCGCCCCCTGGCCGGGGGGGAGTGGACCCCGGCGTCCAGCGGTCTGGATACTACCCAGGCCTACCGCTGCTACTTGCCCGGGAAGGCGGAGGACGCCCGGAAGCGGCGCTACATCGAGGTCTTTTTCTATAACGGCGAGGTGGCCGCGGATATCAGTTTTGGTGACCTGCTCACCGACAGCTATCGGCTGGCGGCCCGGCTGGTGGACGGTTTTTCCCCGGCCGGCCTGCGTCCCCAACTGCTGAATGTAGCCACCGATGGCGAGAATTACGGGCACCATAAGAAATTCGGCGAACTGGCCCTGGCCCATGCCCTCACCCAGGTGCTGCCCCCCAAGGGGTTCCAGCTCACCAATTACGCTGCGTTTCTGGCCCTGGCGCCGCCAAAAATGGAGGTGGAACTCGCCCTGGGACTCGAGGGTGAAGGCAGCTCCTGGAGCTGCGCCCACGGGGTGGGGCGCTGGAAGGAGAACTGCGGCTGTGAAACCGGCGGCCAGCCTGGCTGGAATCAGCGTTGGCGGACCCCGTTACGGGAATCCTTCGATTTTTTGAATGAGAAACTGGCGGCCATTTTCGAGACCGAGGGCCAGAAGTACTTCCAGGACCCCTGGCAGGCCCGCAACGCCTACGTGGACGTCATCCTGGACCGCAGCGGCGGGCTGGATGACTTCTTCGCCGTCCAGGGGGCGCCCAACCTGAACCAGGACGGCCGGGTGGAGGCCCTGAAGCTCCTGGAGATGCAGCGCCACTCCCTGCTCATGTACACCAGCTGCGGCTGGTTCTTTGCGGATATCTCGGGGCTGGAATCCTTGCAAGTGATCAAGTATGCCGCCCGGGCCCTGCAGTTGGGCCAGCAGTTCACCACCGAGCCCCTGGAGGCGCCGTTCCTGAAAATCCTGGAGCGGGCGGTGAGCAATATTCCCAAGGAGGGCAACGGCCTCACCATTTATCAGAAACGGATCAAGCCCGCGGTGGTGGATTACCCCAAGGTGGCCAACCAGTGGGTGATTTCCTGGCTCAAGGACCGGGAGCGCCAGTGCCCCCACCATATTTACCACTACCGAGCCGAGCCCATGGACCTGGAGGAAAAGACCCAGGGCTCGTTGCAGTTCGCCGCCGGTCGGTTGCACCTGACGTCGGGCATCACCCGGGAAAGCCGGACCCTGGCGTTTTTCACTGTGTTCCTGGGAAGCTATCTCTATCGCACCCAGGGGCAGGCTAATCCCTCGCCCCAGGAGTTTCTCACCTTGCGGGAGGAGTTCTTCCGGGTCCTGGAGGAGGCCCCGGAGGATTTGATCCCCCTCATGGTGCGGCGCCTGGGGGAGACCTACTACAGTATCCATGATATTTTTCAGGAAGAGAAACTCCAGGTCTTCCAGGACTTGTTGCGGCCCAACCGGGAAGAGGCGATGGAGGCGATTGCCCATAATTTTGAGCAAACCCGGCCCTTGCTCAAGGCCATGGCGGTTGAGGGCCTGCCCTTGCCGCGCCTTCACCGGACCCTGGGAGAGATCACCCTGAAGGGGCGTCTGGTGGAACTCCTGCGCCGGATGGAGCCGGAGCCGACTTCTCTGTCCGCTTCCGAGGAGATTATGGAGGTGATCGCCGATGCCCAACTCATGGGGTTGAAGCTGGAGACCCATGAGGGGGCCGAGATTCTGGGGCGCATCCTGGACCGGCACCTTCAGGACCTGAGCCAGGCCTTCCAGGCGGAAACCGTGAACCGCCTCAATGACTTTTTGAGTTTCGTGAGCCGGATGCCCCTCACCCTGGAACTCACCGCGGCCCAGAATTTTCTCTTTGCCCTGATGCGAGACCGTTTCCCGGCGGTGGCAGCCCGGGCGGGCCAGGATCCGAAAGCCTTGAACCTGGCCAAGCAACTGGTGGCCCTGATGGAGACCGTTCATTTCAGCCCGGTGCGGTATATGAAACTGCTGGCTTGAGAACGGGAAGAGGAGGTATCGTCCCAGTGGCACAGGCTTCCAGCCTGTGGGCTTATCGTAGGGGCGGTTCGCGAACCGCTACAACGGCTTTTCATGCTTTACAGGTGAGCCAAAGGCTCAAGCGCAACTGCTTGGAAACGAGAATCAACCGGCGGGATTTTGTAGCTCCACTTTCCCAACCTGGGAAATGGCGGGAGGAGACATGAGTCTGGAAACCCGGTTTCGGGAGGCGTTTAACGAATCCATTGAGCTCAAGCAGCGGGTGCTTGAGGCGCAGGGGCCGCAGGTGGTTGCGGCCGCTAGGCTGCTGGCCCAGGTGTTCCAGGCTGGGGGCAAGGTGCTGATTTTCGGGAACGGCGGGTCCGCCGCCGACGCCCAGCACCTGGCGGCGGAGTTCGTCAACCGGTTCCAGGTGGAGCGGCCGCCCCTGGCCGCCCTGGCCCTGACCACCGACACCTCGATCCTCACTGCGGTGGCCA
>JAHIKF010000218.1 GCA_018897875.1 Pseudomonadota bacterium
ACGAAGAAGAGGGCCACCCCCAGCCAACCGTATTTCATGGAAAACATGACGTAGCCCAGGCCGATGGTGAGCCACCAGATGAGCCAGTAGGGGTTGGCGGCGCTCATGAGCACCCCGGCCATCACCGGGTTGAGGCCCGACACCCCCTGCGGGTTGAATTCCAGGTGGCTGTGGCGGGAGGACCTGAGCAGCCCCAGACCCATCCACCCCATCATGGCGGCGCCGCCCACACCCACCAGACCCAGCACCAGCGGGCGGTGCAGCCAGACGCCCACCCCGGCCAGGAGCAACAGGACCAGGCCCAACTCCAGCAAGGCGTGGCCCACGATGATCAGGGGACCGGCCCAGAAGCCCCGGCGGGCCGCTTCTCCCACGGTGAGAGTCAACAGCGGCCCGGGCATCAAGGCCCCGGAGAGGGCCACGATGAACGACGTCACCGGCACCCCGGCCAACAACCACCAATCCATAACTTTCCTTTCCTTGCCTTACGTGCGTCAATATATTATGTTACCATACAGAGCCCGGATAAACCAAGGTAAAATCAGGGACATGTGGCGGCCTTCGGCCATGAAAAATAATCCCACTAAAAAGAAGACCCGGACCAGCGCCTTCGGCACCGCGGGAAGAATATCACACGACGCATCGCCCTTCTATGCCAGTAAACTCTACTCCCAGGTTTCCCCGGCCGAGGCCGGCGAGTATATCGAAAATGCGGTGCCGCCGGAATTCCTCAACACGATTCTGGCCAAATCATCCGAGTCCATGGCGGAAATCCCGGACCATAGCGTCCATTTGATGGTCACCTCGCCGCCGTACAACGTCGGGAAAGACTACGACGAGGACTTGACCCTGGAAGAATATCTCGAATTTCTCCAACGGGTCTGGCAGGAGGTCCACCGGGTCCTGGTGCCGGGGGGGCGGGCCTGCGTCAATATCGCCAATTTGGGCCGTAAACCCTATATCCCTTTGCACGCCTATGTTATTCAACAAATGGTGGAAATTGGGTTTCTCATGCGGGGGGAAATCATCTGGAACAAGGGCAATAGTGCCTCGCCGTCCACCGCCTGGGGGAGCTGGCAGTCGCCGGCCAACCCCACCCTTCGGGACGTCCATGAGTACATTCTTATCTTCTCTAAGGCAGGATTTTCCCGAAAAAATCTGGAAAAGCGCCGGGCTACTATCTCCCGGGAGGAGTTCCTGGAACTCACCAAGAGCGTCTGGAATTTCCCGGCGGTTCGTGCCAAACAGGTGGGACATCCAGCACCGTTCCCCATCGAACTGCCTTATCGTCTTATTCAACTTTACACCTACGAAGGAGAGGTAATCCTCGATCCGTTTATGGGAAGTGGTCAAACTGCCCTCGCTGCTTTACAGACTAACCGGGATTACATCGGTTACGAGGTTGATGAGGAATATGTTAACCTCGCCAACAAGCGCATACATCAATTCATTCTCGAGTTCAAATCTCAAAAAGTTTTGGAATTTACCTAAAGCTAATATATATCGCTTGATTGTTTTTTGGCTTTTAGCGGAGCAATTTTTCTTAATACCGTTTATGGGCAGCGGCAGCACGGCCATTGCGGCGCTTAAGGGCAACCGGCGCTACCTGGGCTACGAGATCGAAGCCCACTACGTCCGCCTGGCGGAAAAACGGATCCGGCAGTTCATCCTGGAATTCAAATCCCCCAGCCTGCTGGACCTTTTGGGAGAGTGAGGCATGATATTGGGCCGATTTTGCCTGATCTGGCTGATTTGTCTGCTGCTGGCGCCCTGCCTCGGCGCGGCCGCGGCGCCCCAAACCGGCGTGATCGAAGGGTCGCTGTCCTACCCCAGCGACTTCATCCCGCCGGACCTGACCATCTGCGCCGAAAACCTGGCCACGAAGAAACTCTATTGCACCCACAAACACCTGAAGGCCAAAAAATATCAGTACCAGGTGGGCTATAAGCTGACGGTGCCGCCGGGCGATTACCACGTGTACGCCTATCTTCCCGATCCGGCCAAATACGGCGCCGCTTTTCCCAAGGACTACCGGGCCTATTACTCGGAATTCGTTAAATGCGGCATGAGCGTCGACTGCAAGTCGCACGCGCCCATGGTGGTCAAGGTGACCGGCGAAGGGACCGTCAGCGGCATCGACCCCCAGGACTGGTATAAATAATCGAGGGTGACGCTTCACAAATAAGATGGTTTTTCTCTTAAGAAAAAAGCCCCAATAAAGGCCGGTATTTTACCCCCCTTTTTTAAAGGGGGGCTAGGTGGGGATTATATAACCGTTTGATAATCCCCCTAAATCCCCCTTTAGGAAAGGGGGACTTTTAAAGAGCTTTTGGGAGGTCCGGGCAAAATAATTGCCATACAATATATGAAGCATAACACTAGGGTGAGCCTGGCCCACCCTATATGGTGCGCAGGGCGCACCCTACGATATCTATACAGGATATAAATGGACAAAATCGTCATTGAAGGTGGAGTGCCCCTTTCAGGGGAAGTTTCGATCAGCGGGGCCAAGAACGCCGCCCTGCCCATCATCGCGGCGACGCTGCTGGCCCCGGGGGTGCACCGGCTTTACAACGTGCCGCCCCTGGCCGACATCCGCACCGCCAAGAAACTCCTGGGCCTCATGGGGGTCCAGTTTGAAGACGGCGAACCCCTGGTGGTGGATTCCAGCCGCCTCACCGGCTGGATGGCCCCCTACGAAACGGTCAAGACCATGCGGGCCGCGGTCCTGGTCCTGGGGCCGCTGGTGGCCCGGGCCCGCCAGGCCAGCGTCTCCCTGCCGGGCGGCTGCGCCATCGGGGCCCGGCCCATCGACCAGCACCTGAAGGGCCTGGAGGCCATGGGGGTGAAGA
>JAHIKF010000219.1 GCA_018897875.1 Pseudomonadota bacterium
AGCACCTGCCCCGTTATCTGGCGGAATTTTGTTACCGCTTTAATCGACGCTTCTGGGAACCCCAAATGTTTAACCGGATGATCACTGCGTGTCTTAATGCTCAAACCGTTACCTTTTCGGAGCTAAGGCAATAAGCGTAATCCTTTTTTTCACAAAATCATATCTATCTCATAATATCGAGAGGCATTTGTCAACCAAAAAAAATCGGCAGCCTAAATTTCGTCAAGAATTTTCACCGGCCCGAGATTCCGCAAAGACTCAGCGCAGACCGAGGCCGGACCCATAACCAGGGTCACCAGGTTGTCGGGCTGTAGGTGGTCCTGAGCCGCGGCGGCCGCGGTTTTCAGGGTGACGCCCCGGATTTGGTCACAATAGCGCTTGAGGTAATCCGTCCCCAGGTCATAGAGGTCGATGGACATCACCTGCCGGGCGATCCCCCGGGAGGTCTCCAACCCCAGGGGAAAATGGCCCACGTAGAAGCTCTGGGCTTCCGCCAGTTCCTGGTCCGTCACCCCGTTTTGGTGGACTTCGGTGATCACCGCCCTGATCTCGTCCACCACCTGGGCAGTGTTCGCTGCCGGGGTGAAGGTGTTGACGATGAAGGGTCCCGGGGCCCGGCGGCAGGAGAAACTGCTGCGGATGCCGTAGGTGAAGCCCAGGTCCGAGCGGATGCGGGCCATGAGGCGGGAGGAAAAGCCGCCTTCGCCCAGGATATAGTTCATCAGCTTCAGGGGGAAGTAATCGGGGTGGGCCCGGGGCATTCCCAGGTGCCCTACCCGGATTTCGCTCTGGGTCAGGTCGGGCCGGTCCAGGAGATAAATCCCCGGGGCGCAGAGACGCGCCGGCGCCGCAACGTAGGGCGGGCTGGCCGGGCCGCCGCCGGTCCAACTGCCCCAGAGCCGGGCCGCCTCTTCCTTGACCCGGGCAAAGGCCTCCATGCCCACCACCACTAAGGTGCCGGTGGCCGGGGTGAACTCCCGGCGGTAAAATTCCTTCAGGTCCGCCACCCCGATATTATCCAGGCGAGGGAGTTCTCCCGGTACCGCATGGCCGTAGGGCGAATCACCGAAAAACAGGCGCAGGTAGCGGATATTGGCCATTTCCCGGGGATCGTCCTGCTGGTGCACCAGTTCGGCCCGGCGGCGCTCAGCCAGGAGCGAGAACTCGTCCTCGGGAAACCCGGGGGTCTGGACCACTTCGGCCATCGTGGCCATCAGCTCCGCAAAATCCTCGCTCAGCCCTTCCAGGTTCACCAGGGTGGCGTCCCAGCCGCTCCGGGCGTTGAGCGACGCTCCCCGGGATTCGATGTCCTCCGCCAGCTGCAACTGGGTGCGCCGGGCGGTGCCCAGGGTGAGCAACTCCGCGGCCCAATCGGCCACTCCGGGTTTGTCCGGGGGATCGGTTTCGGCGCCCCGCTTGGCCATGAAGGTGAGGCTTAGCCAGGGTACGCGGTCGTACTCGACGCCCAAAAGTTTCATGCCGCTGGGCAGGGTGGCCTGGTGGATTTCAGGAAGACTGTATGCCATATCGGTGTCCTTTTAGTAAGCAGTGAGCAGTGTAGGGTGGGCACTGCCCACCATTAAAAAAGATCAACCTGCGGCGGGCAGTGCCCGCCCTACATCACTGCAACGCCCCCAGGGCGGCGCTTTCCTCCGGGGTGACCGGCTTCAGCACCACCACGGTGCGGTTGTCCTCCCGGAGGTACGTCCGGGCCACCCGGAGAATGTCGTCGGCGGTGACCGCCTCCAGGGAGCTGAGAATCTGGTTGGCCAGCTGGGCGTCCCCGGTCTTGAGATGAAAGAGGCCCACTAACAGGCCCCGGAAAAAATTGTGGGCCAGAGAGCGCACCGCCTGGGAGCGCAGCAGTTTTTTGGCCCGGGCCAGTTCCGCCGGGGTCACGCCATCCTGGGCCAGCCGGTTAAGCGCGGCCCAGAGATCCTGCTCCAGCTCCGGCAGGGATTGACCCGGGGCCGCCACCGCCGCGATTATCAGGAGGTCCGAATCCTGGGCCGAGAAGGGCAGGGGGGCCAGTTCCACGTCCAGGGCGATGGCCTTGCCCTTGCGGACAAAATCCTGGTGAAACCGGGAGGCCTTGCCGCCGGAGAGGATGACGGCCAGGACGTTCAAGGGGTAGAGATCCGGGTGGTCCAGCCCCACGACATGAAACCCGGCGAACAGGGCCTCCACCTGGGAGACCTTCTTCAAGACGGCCCGGCGCTCGCCTCGCTGGGGCGGCTCCGCGACTTTGGGCTCGGGGGCTACGGCCGGGGCGGGAATCTGGCCGAAATACCGGTCCACCAGGTCCCGGGCCGACTCGGGCTCCACGTCCCCGGCGATGACCACGGTGATCTTGCCGGGGTGGTAGTGGCTGCGGTAGTAGGCCAGGCAATCGTCGAGGGTCATGCGGTGCAGATCCTGGTCCCAGCCCACCACCGGCCAACCGTAGGGGTGCTGGGTGTAGGCGGTGGCGAACAGTTGCTCTTCCACCAGCCCGAAGGGGCTGTCCACGGAGCGCAGTTTCCGCTCACTGATGACCACCTGGCGCTCCGGCTGAAAGGTGTTGTCGTCCAGCTTCAGATTCAGCAGGCGGTCGGCTTCAAGCCTCAGGCCCAGTTCCAGGTGTTCCGCCGGCAGATTTTCAAAATAGGAGGTGTTGTCCCGGGTGGTGAAGGCGTTGATCTCCCCGCCCTTGGCCTGGAGGATACGGGAGAACTCCTCGGGCCCCAACGTCTCGGTTCCCCGGAACATCAAATGCTCGAAGAGGTGGGAAATGCCGGTGATGCCAGGCAGTTCGTGGCGGGAGCCCACCTTGTAGTGAATCTGGAGGGAGACGATGGGCAAACGGTGATCCGGGAGCACGAACAGCGTCAGGCCGTTGGCCAGGGTAAAGCGCTTCAGGGTGATCTCGGGCTGCCAGGCGGCCGGATCGAAATTCCGGGATGGGGTCATATATTCCTCCTACCGTGTTCACTCAGGCTCGTTTATAAAATGCTCATTGGGTGATTCGGGCGAAAGGGCGAAAAGGTTAAAAGGGGAAAAGGAAAAGCCCTCAAAAAATCGCAGTTTTTATCCCTTTTGCCCTCTTCGCCTTTTTCCCTTTTACCCCTTCTTATTTTACCGGCGGATACCCGCTCCATTTCCGGGCCAGGGTCTCGTCCACTTCCACCTGGAGCGGGGTCTGTTCCGCAATGGGGATGGTTTTGGGTTTCTCCCCCGCCAGGACCCGCCGGGCCAGATCCCCGATGTCCTGCCCCAGCTTATGGTAATCCAGGGCCACCCACAAGACCGCCCCCTTATGAGTTCCTTCGGGGAGGCTGCTCACTACCCGCACCTTCATCTGCCGGCCCGCCTCCAGCACCAGGGGCGCGTAGCGAGTAACGCTGGCCGCCGGGGGCAGGTAAATCACCTTCGCCCCGCGCTGCCTAAGCCGCGCCAGGGCGTCGGCGTCGGTGGCGGCCGCCGTACTGGTCTCGGTCAAGGCTTGCACCCCGCACCGGCCCGCCTCGGTTTCGAACCGCCGGGCCAGGTCCACGGCCACGCCGTCGGTGGGATCATAGAGGAGGCCCCATGGGAGCGGCCCCAAAAGACTGACGCCTTGCTGCAAGGCGGCGTCCAAGGGCGCCGGGGACGCAATGCCGGTGACGTTCTCCTGGTGGATCTCGGGATGGGCCGGGTCATAGGCCGCCCCGGTAAAATAGGGGTTGGCCACCAGGCCGAAGACCACCGGAATCTGTTTCACCATCGGGGCCGCCAGCAGGAGCGCCGGGGTGCCCAGAACCACCAGGAGCCGGGGGTTTACCTGCCGCACGCGGCGCAAAGTTTCCCGCCCCTCGGGCCCGAACTCCGGGACGCAGACCACTTCCACGTCCCCGGCCTGAAGCCTGGCCTTAAATCCGGCCACCGCCTGGCGCAACCTGGGCGAGTCCGGGGACCCGAACACGACGATGGGACTTTTTTGTAATTGTTGTAAAGGGTCGCAGCCGCAGCCGGCCAGACCCAGCCCCAGTGCCAGCAACAACAGCAGGAGGGGAGATAGTTTTCTGTTTTCCGTTTTCTGTTTTCTATGGGTGATTTGGGGAGTTGCAGTCATTGGCATTGTGAGTCAAGGGGGCGAAGAGAAAGAGGTGCCCTTCGATTTATAATGGCGCAAACCATACCTTCAGCGGGCAGAGCGATATCTCACGCCCCTGCATGCCGCCCTTGAAAACACCTGAGAACCGCAAAAACCGATCTTCTGACGGCCCTGAGATTTTCACAGAAAACGGAAAACGGAAAACAGAAAACGGTTCTTGCCCTTAATGAATAATCCCGCCGATGCGGCCCCAGCGCACCCGGAAGTCATTGCTGTTCCAGGAAAGATGGGAAATGAGGCCTTTCGCCCCCCCGGCCAGGGCCTGAATGAAGGGCTGGCCGGAAGTTCCCTGCCAGGAAAAATAGATGATGAACGCCTTGCCCCGGAAGGCGTCCAAGGGCACGAAGCCCCAAAACCGGCTGTCGTAACTGTGGTCCCGGTTGTCCCCCATGACGAAATACGAGTTGGCCGGCACCACCACCGGACCCATATTGTCCCGGGCCGATTCAGTGGGGCCTTGCGGGGGCGGGATCACCAGGGGATCGTCATAGACCGCCTCGGCGGTCTTGAACACCTTGTCGTTGATCATGACTTTCTTGTTGATGATCTGGATGCGGTCGCCGGGCAGGCCCACCACCCGTTTGATGTAGTCCTTGGAGGGGTCCTGGGGAAAGATGAAGACCACCACGTCCCCGCGCTGAGGCGAGCTGATGGGAATCCAGACCTTGTTGGTCAACGGATTGCGGATGCCGTAGGTAAACTTGTTCACCAGGAGATAATCACCGATGAGTAAGGTCGGCTGCATGGAGCCGGAGGGGATGGAGAAGGCCTGCACCAAAAAGGCCCGGATCACCAGGGCCATAATCAGGGCGATAAACAAGGCCTCGCCGTATTCTCGCCAGAACGGCTTCTTCTGGGAACCGGATCGCACCTCAGGGTATTTGGGGGTCATAGATAGCATAGTTGATATTTTTCGTGGGGCAGGCGGCGATGGACAACCCGCCCCGTGGCAGCGGCCCTAATCCACCGGCTGGAATTGGTCTTGGGAGGCGCCGCAGATGGGACAGACCCATTCCGGGGGGACTTTGTCAAAAGGGGTGTTGGGGGGAACGTGATTGTCCGGATCACCCTGGGCCGGGTCATAGATGTAACCGCAGATCTGACACTGGTATTGCTTCATGACTTCCTCCTTGGCTCAAAGACTTGGTCGCGGACCAGACCCCGAATCAGGTCCGGCCCTGCGGCAAACGAATCCAGGTGATAGTTTGCGGTCAACCCGGGGTTGCGGTAGGCCACGAACGGCACGCCGGCATTGGCGGCGAATTGCTCATCGACCCGGGAATCGCCGATATAAATTGCTTCCTGGGGAGACAGGCAAAAGTGCTCCAGGATGCGCACAAACGATTCCGGATGCGGTTTGGGGTAGCTGACATCCTGGGCGCTCACCACCAGGTCAAAATTGTCCGCCAACCCGTGGTAGGTGAGGACGGCCCGGGTGGTGGTGGTGCGGTTGGTGGCCAGGGCCAGGTAGCAACCGGGGCGCAAGAACTGGAAAAACTCCCGCAAAAACGGTTCCTCCACCATCATGGAGATAAAGGGGCTGTAATCGAAGCTGCGGGCGAAGTGAAACACGGCCGCAAGGTCAGGATAGCCGTTAAAGATGTGGTTCAGCGATTCCCACACGGTGTGGCTGTGAATGTAGTCCACAGCCTCGGGGCCCAGGGGGGGCCGGTCGAAGTGGGCCAGAATGGCATTGTAGAAGGCGATGTTGGCCTGTTGGGAATCGAACAGGACCCCGTCGCAATCAAAGGCTACCAGCTTGAGCAAGTTGTCGATCCAATGGGGCGGCGAAACCGTTGGGCCCGGCGATGTCATCACCCGGGCCGGGAGCCGCCGAATCGTTTATTAAATATAATATTTTAACAGATTCATCTCAATTATCAATGCTATTCCAGCATTGTCCGGTTAGGTTTTTGCAAAAGAGGCTCGTTATACGTTGTCCAACAATTCATAAATTTGCTAACGCACTTTTTGCTCCGAGAAGATTACTTCCCCCTCACCCTGACCCTCTCCCCCATTGGGGGAGAGGGAAAAAAGTGGAACCGATTTTGGCCTTATGGTTACTGAACCCGGCAGCATCAGCTACTCCCTCTCCCCCCGCTTCGGGGGGAGAGGGTTGGGGTGAGGGGGGCAGAACGAGCGCCTGCAATTTCCAAACTGGACACTGTTGATACCATCCGAGAAAAAGGGGCAAGGTCTGGGGGCGACAAGCGCTCCGGGAACTTTTGGGTTTCGGTGGTCTATTTCAAGCAGTTAGCCAGCCCCGGGACCGGCAACGGCCTGGACGCGACTGCCGCCACTGCCCCCGGCGCGGTTTTCTCCTTGATTTCCTGGCCCGCATCTCCCAGAATCATAACTTATGATGACTAACTCCGTGAGCCTTCGTCTAGCGGCCGTCCGGGAGCTGCTGCCCACCCATGAGATTGACGCCCTTCTCGTGTCCGGCCCCGAGAACCGCCGCTATCTGAGCGGCTTTACCGCGTCTGACCCCAGTTGGGGCATGCTCCTGATTACCCCGGCGGCGGCTTTGCTCCTCACTGACTTTCGCTACCAGGCCTGGGCCCAGCAGGAAGTCCCGGATTTTGAGGTCCGCATCTACAAGGTCGACCTGGCGGAAACCCTGGGGGAGCACCTCAAGGCTCTTAAGGTACGCCGCCTGGGTTTTGAAGCGGTGCATCTTACCTACCAGCAGCACCAGCGTCTGACCCAGGCCGTGGCCGACGCCGGGCTCCAGGTGGCCTGGCAGCCCCTGGAGGGGCTGGTGGAGGGCCTGCGCCAGATAAAGACCGGGGCCGAGCTGGCCGTCATGCGGCGGGCCCTGACTTTGACCGAAACCGTGATGCGCCAGGTGGCGGAAGAACTCGCCCCGGGCCAGACCGAGCGCCAGGTGGCCTGGGAGATCGAAAAGCGCCTCCGGGAAGGCGGGGCCGAGGGCCTGGCCTTTCCCCCCATCGTCGCGGCCGGACCCAACAGCGCCCGGCCCCATCACCACCCCGGGGACTATGCCCTCAAGAATGGTGAGCCCATCATCATCGACATGGGGGCCAGAATCGACGGCTACTGTGCCGACATGACCCGCACCTTTATTATCGGCCCTGCCGATGAGCACTTCCGGAAGATCTATTCTCTGGTGCGCCAAGCCCAGGCCCGGGCCGAGGCCGGACTCAAGGCCGGCATGGACAGCCTGGCGGGCGATGGACTGGCCCGGGAGGTGATCGCCGCCGCGGGCTTCGGCGAGGCGTTTGGCCACTCCCTGGGACACGGGGTGGGGCTGGCGGTGCATGAGACCCCCAACCTGAGCCCGTCCGAGGCCAGGAGAAGTGTGCTCCCGGCCGGGTGCGTGCTCACCGTGGAGCCGGGCATCTACCTCGCCGGCTGGGGCGGCGTCCGCCTGGAAAACATGGTGCTGCTCCACCCCGAGGGCGCCGAGGTGTTGAATCAACCCGGATATTTTTATGAGTGGGATTAAGGAAGGGTGAAAAGGTGAAAAGGGGAAAATGTTATTTCTCGTTCCCAAGCTCCTGCTTGGGAACGGAATTATGCCCCAAGCTCGGCTTGGGACCTCTCTATTTTATGTACAACCTCCCAAAATTGTGCAAATTTTTCGGCAAGAGGGAACTTGGCAAGTGGTCCCCAAGCAGGAGCTTGGGAACCAGGATGTGTGGTGGGTATGGACGGATCAGAGCTGGTGGTAGCCATTAATTCCGACCCCAAGGCCCCGCTGTTTGAGGTGGCGGATATCTGCATTGTCGGGGATTTCCGGGAGATTATGCCCCCGTTGCTGGAGGAGCTTCGCCACCGGCTGGGGGGAAAGAAGCCGCATTAAATCAGCCAACACCTGACCCCGGCGGAGGTTGAGGCGATTTTCGATCTCAACCGCTACTTCCGCCACGTAGATGAGATTTTGGCCCGGGTGTTCGGGAAGTGAGCAGTGAGCCGTGAGCAGTAAGCAGTAATAAAAGATTGACGCCCATTTAAGCCCTTCCACCGGCAGGGTCGAGTAGGCAATGATCAGATTTTACTGGTAGTTTTTGCTATTATAATCATATCCAATAGTTATTATTCGGATTTAAGGCGTTGATACAT
>JAHIKF010000220.1 GCA_018897875.1 Pseudomonadota bacterium
ACAGTTTTGGAGTGAATGTGAGTCGAGTTTTTATCGGACAGCTTGGGTCTCCAGAAGAGCTAAGGCAGAATATTTCCGAGGCGCTTAACTGGGTGGGCGTCGAGAAGATCATTCGATCTGGGGCGCGGGTCTTCATCAAGCCTAATTTGACCTGGAAACGTCCCACCCCCGGGGTGACGGTGACTCCGGCCTTTCTCCGGGCCTTGATCGAAAATTTATTGCCGCTTACGCCCAATATCATTATCGGTGAGTCGGAAGGAGGGCAGGCGTGTTTCCAGGCCGAAGATGCGTTTGCCAGCCATGGTCTTTATGATTTGGAAACAGAGTATGGCATCAAGATTATTAATTTGAGCCGGGAAAAACATGAGATAGCCCAGACCCCGGTTAATGGCAAGGTGGTTTCAGTACAAGTTCCGTCGCTTTTGCTCCATGAGGTGGATGTCTTCATCACGGTGCCCGTCCCCAAGGTTCATGCCATGACCGGGGTTAGCATCGGCTTCAAAAACCAATGGGGCTGTCTAGGCGACAAGATGCGAGTCAATCAGCATCCCTATTTTGATGCTACCGTTCTGGCGCTGAATAAACTGTTCAAACCGAAATTATGTATTTGCGATGGGACCTTTTTTCTTGATGGTTGCGGCCCCCTGATAGGGGAGGCAGTACCGAAGAATTTAATTATTGCTGGCGATGATGTCGGGGCGACCAGTTCGGCGGTCTGTGAAATAATGCAGATAGATCCATTCAGCATTGCCCATTACCGACTGGCCCTCAAGGAAGGTATGTTCCCTGAATCACTCCAGGGAATAACCTTTAATCGGCCACCACGTGACTTTGCTGACCGAAGGTTTCATTTGCACCGTAGTCCTCTCAGCTACATTCACCTGGCTACTTTCAAGAACGTCACTTTGAACAAGGTTTTTTATGATTCGGTCTTTGCCGATGTTCTGCATGAATTTCTGTGGTTCATTCGCAAAAACCCTTTGGTCAAGCGATTCCTTTATGGAAAATTCGGCCCCGGTGAAGCGAATCGTGGTGGCCGGACCTGTTAGTCTAAGGAAAATTAAGCCGGCTTAATAAACTAGTGACTGGGCCTAAAGATCCATGGATGCGCTGATAGACCTTAAGGGTAAGAAGTTTGCGGTTATTATTTTTAAACCATAATGTAGCTTGGCGCGGCGGCTTTTTCCGAGCCTTTCACTGGGGGCGATACCTGGTCCGGAGAGGCCACCAGGTAACTCTCCTAACCATCTCTGAGAAGAAAAGATGGGGAATGGAGATCCAAGAACGCGAAGGAGTTCGCCTGGTAAAGACACCGGACCTGCTTACCGGCCGCCTACGCTCCGGCTGGGACCCCTGGGATATCATCAACCGTATGATTTACCTGTGGCCGCGGCAATATGATCTGGTTCATTCGGTGGATTCCCGGCCGGTCTGCATTCTGCCAGCGCTCATGCTCAAGAAACTGCGGAAGACAAAATTAGTCATTGACTGGTTAGACTGGTGGGGCAGAGGCGGTACCATTATGGAACGATCAGATAGTCTGGCGGAACGGCTGTTCTCGCCGGTGGAGACTTTTTTTGAGGAAGGTTTCAGGCAGTTCGCTGATGGTTCGGTGGTTATATCTTCGGCTCTAAAGAATCGGGCTCTGAGCTTGGGAGTTGGAGCCGAGCATCTGGTACAGATACCTTTTGGAGCTGACATAGACCGACTGCTGCCGAGAGACAAAATGGCGGCTCGCCGGCGTTTAGGCCTCGGAAAGGGGAAAAAGTTTTTAGGTTACGTGGGACTCATTTCGGCAAAGGACCTTGATTTATTGCTGCATGCTTATGAACAGCTATATGAATCTGATAACCGGATTAGGCTGATCTTTATTGGGAGATCCGGCGTTAAAAGGGGAGATCTCAACCCCAAGATAAGTGACGGAGTTAGGCTCACCGGCGAGATAACCTACGAAGCATTACAAGACTACATTGCCGCGTGTGACGTCATGTGCCTGCCGTTAAAAAATACCATCGCCAACCGGGGGAGGTGGCCATCCAAGATCTCTGACTATCTCGCCGCCGGGCGCCCAGTGGCGGCCACGGCCGTGGGCGATTTGGCAGCGCTGTTTTCCAAAGCGGAGATTGGCGTCCTTTCCAAGGATGAGCCTGGGGATTTTGCCCGAGCCACCCAGCAGTTGCTGGCCAGGCCGGACCTGGAGGAGTTGGGGCGAAATGCCCGGAGGGTCGCAGAGACAGAACTGTCCTGGGACATTCTTACTGATCGACTCGAATCTCTGTACCAAGATATTTTGAGGTAAGATGGATTGAAAAGGAGAGCCCGATGCCAGCGCGAGGGGTAGCCAGGAATGCAGTGTCGACACCCGACCACGATCAGGATGAGTATGGGTTTGTTCCTACAGCACAGATTGTGTACTGTTTTCAATACCGTGTTATCAAACGCGCCCTAGATATTTGCTGCTCAAGTTTTTTCTTTATAGCGTGTTCTCCTTTAATAATACTCATTGGATTAATGATCAAGTTGAGCTCCCCCGGGCCAATCTTCTACCATTGGAACGTCGTCGGCCGTGGCGGAAGATTCTTCCGGGGCTACAAATTCCGGACTATGGTCCAGAATGCCGATGAAATCAAAGAAAAGTTATGGCAAAACAATGAAATGACCGGACCAGTATTTAAGATGAAGAGCGACCCTCGGATCACACCGCTGGGACGGTTTCTTCGCAAGTATAGTCTCGACGAGCTGCCGCAATTTTGGAGCGTCCTTAAAGGGGATATGAGTCTGGTGGGACCCAGGCCGGCAGGACCGCAGGAATGGGTGAAATTTGAAGCCTGGCAGCGGCGTAAATTGAGCGTGACCCCCGGCCTCAGCTGTTTGTGGCAAATCAACGGGCGCAACGCCATCAATAGTTTCAATGAGTGGGTGCGCCTTGATTTGGAATATATCGACAATTGGAGCTTATGGCTTGACCTGAAAATTCTTTGGGGGACTTTATTCGCAGTGCTACGGGGAACCGGGGTTTAGACGCAAAGAGACGGACTTAATAGTTGTTCTGCGGCAGGCAAATGTTTCAAAAATGGAATAACTTGACTCATTCATCCAGGAGAATCTATGAATTTCGGCTGAAATATATCATGGGTCCTCTGCAGAGAATAGCCGCTCGTACCCCCTGGGTTGATACGGAATTAATTAAGGATTATTATAAAAGACTGGACCAGCTATACGGAAGGTGGTTACCTGAATCGAGTGTTTTGGACATTGGGTGCGGTCCTGGTAATTTAAGTAAAGAATTTTGTCATAATCATGGTGCTAAGTTTTATGTTGGAGCTGATTATTCGAGTGGCATGGCCAAAGATGCTAAAATTAGCCATCCCAGGTTTAACTTCATCTGCGCTGACACAACGCAGTTACCTTTTGGCAACTCAACTTTTGACATCGTCCATAGCACCAGATTATTTCACCACCTAAACCCAGAAATACGCGCCAAAGCAATCCTTGAACAATTGCGAGTTTCAAAGCGAGCGGTAATTCTTGAAGACCTTTTTGGTTTTGAACAAAGCCTGTGGCGTTTGCCGCATATGGCTTATTATATGTTGGCCGACGGGTCTTACTATCGTTACAGTTTAAAGGAATGGGAGTTGTTTTTACCTTCGGTAAATGCGGAAATACTTGAATATTATCATACGGATGACCGCATTATTCAGGGGCGCTGCTCTTATTGGGTGATCACCAAACGTCAGTAGAGGGGAATTAGTGCCCAAAGATCGATTGGCAGGGATTAATGTCTTGCTTACCGGAGCCAGCCAGGGGATTGGCGCAAGGCTGGCGTTGGCGATGTCTGAGGCTGGAGCCAACCTTGGCCTGATGGCCCGTAATGAGCCAGCACTCAGTAAAGTAGCCCGGGAAATAAGGGCCCAAAAAAGACATGCCATTCCTGTACCGGTAGACCTCTCAAACCCTAAATCAATTCGGCAGGCCTTTGAGCAGGTTCAGAGGCAACTGGGAAGCATCGATGTTTTAATCAACGCAGCCGGGATACAGGCGCCTATAGGACCTTTTAGTGACAATGCACCGGATGCTTGGGAATTCAATTTTCAGGTAAATCTCTTCGGTCCCATGCGGTTAATACATGCGATCCTCCCCGAGATGATGGCGAGGCGCCAGGGGAAGATCATTAACTTCTCAGGTGGCGGGGCCACCGCGCCACGACCCAATTTCAGCGCCTATGCCGCGTCCAAGACGGCGCTGGTGCGGCTAACGGAAACCCTGGCCGTGGAAATGAAACCTTTCAATATTCAGGTTAACGCGGTGGCGCCTGGAGCAGTAAATACCCAGATGTTGACCGAAGTTATCACCGCCGGAGAACGAGCCGGTGGAGAATATGAGCTGGCCCTGGAAAGGGCTAGAAACGGCGGCACCCCCCCTGAATTGGTATGTGAGCTGGTAGTGTTTTTAGCATCTGCCGACTCCGGTGCGCTCACCGGTAAATTGATTAGCGCCCCACATGATCCTTGGAGGTCATGGGCGAATTCAGGCGAAGATTTGCATTCCATCCCCCTTTATACCTTGCGGCGGATTGATCCTTTTACTATTAGGCCTTTAATCAAGGATTTGGTTTAATTAATGGATATCGGCATCGTAGGTTGTGGTTTAATCGGTAACCGCCGCGCCAAAGTAGCCCAGGAGGCGGGGGATAACATCATAGCGGTGGCGGATATCGATCCTGCCCGGGCCCGAAGCACCGGGGAAATGGTCCAGGCCGCATGGGTCGAAGATTGGCAAGTTGTGACCAGACATCCGGAGATCGAAACGGTGGTAGTGGCTACGGTAAACAAAACCCTGCTACCGGTGACCATAGACGCACTTAACAACGGCAAGCATGTTTTATGTGAGAAACCTTTGGGGCGCAATGCGCAGGAAGCCGGGGAAATGGTCCAGGCAGCCTCCGCGGCCCAAAGGGTGTTGAAGGTGGGTTTTAACCACCGTCACCATCCCGCCATCTATCAAGCCCATGAACTGGCCCAAGCCGGCAAAATTGGCCCATTGATGAGTATCCGTGCGGTTTACGGGCATGGAGGCCGACCTGGATATGACCAGGAATGGCGTGGTAACCCGGATTTGGCCGGAGGCGGGGAGTTGCTGGATCAGGGGGTTCATGTGGTGGACCTTTGCCGCTGGTTTTTAGGGGATTTCTCCCAGGTTAGC
Organism: Pseudomonadota bacterium; assembly: GCA_018897875.1. Taxonomy (GTDB): domain Bacteria; phylum Desulfobacterota; class Desulfobaccia; order Desulfobaccales; family 0-14-0-80-60-11; genus 0-14-0-80-60-11. The sequence continues at coordinate 5,203 of JAHIKF010000220.1, forward strand.
GGCATGTTGGGTACCTGGTTCTGGAAGGTGGCGCCTCTGGAGGATAATGGCTTTGCCCTGCTGCGCACCGCCAAAGGGCAAATTGCTTCACTGCACACGAGCTGGACCCAATGGAAGAATCTCTTTCGCTTCGAAGTTTTTGGGCTGAATGGATTTTTAACTGTGGACGGGTTGGGAGGCAGTTATGGCACCGAGCTTCTGACCATGGGGCTCAGACGCCCGGAATCGGGCCCACCTCTACTGGAATCTTGGGAATATCCGGGACCGGACATCTCCTGGGTGGCGGAATGGCGCGAATTTACTGGCGCAATCCGTGAAAACCGGCCCCCGCTTGGCGAAGGTTATGACGGCTATCAGGCGGCGTTAATCATCGATGGCATCTACGAATCATCGAAAACCGGGCGGACCGTGGAGTTGTCTGGGAAACCTGCGTGAAGGCCATGTTACTGGCGGCGGGACTGGGGACTCGCCTGCGCCCATGGACGGAAACTCGGCCGAAGTGTATGGTGCCCGTGGCCGGCAAACCGGTGTTGCAGCGCAACCTCGAGTGGCTGCGGTCCCAGGGGGTAATGGAGGTGGTGATAAATCTCCACCTCCATGCCCAAGTGGTTACCGGCCATTTCGGCGACGGCCATGCCTTCGGGGTACATATTGATTACTCCTACGAGCCCGAACTCATGGGTACCGCCGGCGCACTTTGGATGGCCCGTGATTTCTTCCCCGATAGACCATTCTGGGTGGTTTATGGGGACAATCTATTCGCATTGGACCTGAACCGCGTTTATGAGGTGCACCTGGCCAACAAAGCCCTATTGACCATGGCCCTCTTTTGGCGCGAAGATGTCAGCGCTAGCGGGGTGGTGCAAATTAACGAAGCTGGACGGGTCTTAGCCTTTAAGGAGAAACCGCGGCCTGGAGAAATCTCAAGCCACTGGGTCAATGCCGGACTCTACCTCTGTGAGCCCCGGGTGATGGAGTTCATCCCTCCCGGTCGGACCT